>CAMZLQ010000001.1 GCA_947311585.1 uncultured Alcanivoracaceae bacterium
ACCAGAAAATATTTTTAATAAAGCCGCGATAAAATCGGCGCTTCGTTATAAATATAAGCCTCGTGTAGTCGATGGCGTACCTCAAGATGTTCCAGGTGTTAGAACAAGAATAACCTTTAAGTTGGCGGATTAGAATGATGAGAAATTTAAAATTATTACTTATAATCGTGAGTTTAGTATTTTCTGTTTTAGTACAAGCTGGTCGACATGATAAAAAAGAACAGGCTACTGGTGCAATTGATGCCAAAACCTTTGAAAAATTAATGAAGGCACAGGAGTTAACTGAAGCAGGTAACCATGCTGCTGCGTTAGCAGAACTTGATGCACTAAAAGCGCGTGGTAAAGTAAGTGGCTATGGTAAATCACAAATGTATAACTTTTATGCATTTATTTATGCATCTAAAGAAGATTACCAAAAAGCCATTAAAGCTTATCAAGAAGTGATTAAGATTCCTGAAACTACACCAGCATTGGCATTGCAAGCAAAATACACGGTTGCTCAGTTGTATTTTCAGCTAGAAAAATTTCAACTTTGTATTAAATACATGAATGAATGGTTAAGCGAGGTTGAGAAACCAACTCCAACGTCTCATATTATGCTTGCTCAAGCTTATTATCAATTAGAAAAGTATGATCAAGCCTTGAAAAATGTGGATAAAGCCGTTGCCTTAGAAACAAAAGCAGGAAGAAAAGTAAAAGAAAATTGGTTAAGGTTGAAGTCT
The DNA here is from genome assembly GCA_947311585.1 of uncultured Alcanivoracaceae bacterium. Taxonomy (GTDB): domain Bacteria; phylum Pseudomonadota; class Gammaproteobacteria; order Xanthomonadales; family Marinicellaceae; genus NORP309. The sequence goes on from CAMZLQ010000001.1 coordinate 723, forward strand.
GCCTTATATTACGATAAAGGTGACTATAAGAAAACAGCGCAAACATACGAGCAATTGGTGAAGTTATACCCTAAGTCGACTTACCTTAAGCAGTTAGCAGGTATGTACGGAGAGCTTGGTCAAGACATGAAGCGATTGACTTTATTTGATTCTCTTTACTTAAATGGTGATATCAAAAAAGGTAAGGATATTTTGAATTTAGCCTATATGTATCTAGGTCAAGATGTACCTTATAAGGCCGCTAAGTTAATTGAAAAAGGCATGAAAAGTGGTGCCATTGAAAAAAATCAAAAAAACATAGAAACTTTAGGCAATACATGGGCACAAGCGAATCAGCATGATAAAGCAATTCCAGTTTTAGAGCAGGCAGCAAAATTATCTGATAAGGGCATGTTATTTGCACGATTGGCTGGAGTTTATTTTGATGCAGGAGACTATAAAAAAGCCGCTACTGCAACAAAGAAGGCTGCTCAAAAAGGAGGATTAAAAAATCCTGGAAATAATTACTTGTTGATGGGTATGGCGTTTTCAAATTTGAAACAGCATGAAAAAGCCTTGCAAGCTTTTAGACAGGCAAAGAAAACTAAAAAAGTCTTAAAAGATGCTCGTGCATGGGAAAAACACACATTAAGAGAAATTAAACTAATTGAAGACTTGAAGAAAGGGCAATTGGAGTTAGAAGAAAAAACCAAGAAAACTCTAGAGTCTGAAGAAAACAATAAAGAAGTTTAATTCTTAAGATTTCTAATGCATTAAAAGCCCTATTTATTAGGGCTTTTTTATTGGCATAAATCTAAACTTACTATTGACGGGTAACTGCGATAATTGCGATATTGCTAGATTTGTAAGTTGTAGGATTCGAGCATATCCACCAGTGGTTTGAGCATCTCGCATAAGAACGATAACTTTACCTGAAGGGGTCAGCTGCACTGTACCTGGTTGAACAGAAGATGTGATTATTTCATCTGTGCCAGCGGGCAAATCTTGATTAAAGAGAAAAGCCATTCTATTGGATTGAGAAGAAAGGCTAAAGCTTTGTGAAAAAAGTTTTGTTTTTGTTTGCTTGCTTAATAGAGAAAACTCAGGTCCTTTGAGTGTGGGTATTAAATAAGAATTAAAAAGTTGTTTATTTAATTGCACAGAAGCTCGATTTCTAATTACTCGGTTGCTCTGGTTGGTGGGAATAACGTGGTTATTTTGTAATTGATTGTAACGGGTTATACCCTTGTATTGAGATTGACTATTTAATGTTTTTTCATGATTAAATCCATCAAGAATTGAAAGGTAGTTACGACAACCTAAGCGTGTTTTACCAACTTCCAAAATATCACCTTTTTTAATACTTAAAACCGTATTAATGGAAACACAGTGCGAATTAAGTAATAACTGACATTGTGCACCTGTAACAGCAACGTAAGTACTGGCAAGAAACTGTATACGCGGTCCAATATATGTGCTTTCAATAACAGAACAAGTGGGTGAATTATTAAGTAATGCGTTGGCTAAATTATAACTGGTTAAATCCATGCAACCACTTACAGGCACACCAAGATGGCGAAACCCAAAACGTCCTGCATCTTGTATAGAAGAACAATAACCTGCTGAAAGAATCTTAATCATTAGCACAAATAGATTGGTATTGTGAGAGTGATATTGGTGTAAATTTTAAGGTATCCATCGGCGACAATAAACAAGGATTGGATTTTTTTGAATTAAATAAATCAACAGGAGTGCAGCCAATAAGGTTCCAACCAGCAGGGGATTCAAGCGGATAAATACCGGTTTGATTACTGCCAATACCGACGCTGCCTTTTTTGACGCGAACACGAGGAGAGGAAAGCCGAGGAGCTTGAAGTTTCTTATTTAAACCGCTCAAATAAGGAAACCCAGGTAAAAACCCAA
>CAMZLQ010000002.1 GCA_947311585.1 uncultured Alcanivoracaceae bacterium
CAGTGAAACCCATGTGGCACCTGAGGCAACATTGAGCATGGCATTTAATAATGGCCAATCTGATACGGCATCTGAGCCGTCAACCATGCTTTCGGTTTCACGGTTTGGGCTGGCAACAGATCCTGAGTCTAGGTGGTCACGCCCGATAACAACGGGGGCTGATAATTCGCCATTGCGTACCATTTCATTGAATGCCAAGCCTAATTTGTCGCGTAACCCTAAGCCGACCCAGCAGATACGTGCGGGTAAGCCTTGAAATTGGATGCGTTCACGAGCCATGTCTAACCAGTTGTGCAGATGAGGGTCATCGGCGATAATTTCTTTGACTTTGGCATCGGTTTTGTAAATGTCTTCGGGGTCGCCTGATAAGGCCGCCCAACGAAAGGGTCCAATGCCTCGGCAAAATAATGGGCGAACATAAGCTGGGACAAATCCAGGGAAGTCAAAGGCATTTTTTAGGCCTTCGTTATAGGCTTCTTGGCGGATATTGTTGCCGTAATCAACAGTAGGAATGCCTTGTGAGTGAAAATCGAGCATGGCTTGCACTTGCACACGCATGGATTTGCGGGCTTGTTTTGCCACTTCTTCGGGATTGGTTTTAATGGTTTCTCGCCATTGTTCGACACTCCAATCTTGCGGTAAATAGCCATTAACGGGGTCGTGTGCGGAGGTTTGGTCGGTGACTAAATCGGGTCGAATGCCATCAGCGTACATTTGTGGAAAAATATCAGCGGCATTGCCAAGTAGCCCTATTGAGATGGCTTCGCCATTTTCTAAGGCGTGGTTTAACATGTCCATGGCTTGTGCTATTGAATAGGCTTTTTTATCCACATAGCCAGTTTTTAGGCGAAAATCGATGCGGGTTTCATCGCATTCTACCGCTATCATGCTGTAACCTGCCATGGTTGCTGCCAAAGGTTGAGCTCCACCCATGCCGCCTAGACCGCCCGTTAATATCCACTTGCCCTTGGTGTCGCCATCAAAATGTTGTCGCCCAGCTTCAACAAAGGTTTCATAGGTGCCTTGCACGATGCCTTGAGAACCGATATAAATCCACGAACCAGCGGTCATTTGTCCGTACATCATCAAACCTTTTTTATCCAGTTCGTTAAAATGTTCCCAATTTGCCCAATGTGGCACAAGGTTTGAATTAGCAATCAACACCCGTGGCGCATCTTTGTGGGTTCTAAACACGCCAACTGGTTTTCCAGACTGAACCAGTAATGTTTCATCATCTTCCAAATTTTGCAAACTCGCAACAATTTGGTCATAACATTGCCAGTTGCGTGCCGCCCGTCCTATGCCACCATAAACCACTAATTCTTCTGGGCGTTCGGCAACTTGGGCATCTAAATTATTCATCAACATCCGCATCGGAGCTTCGGTTAACCACGATTTACAGCTTAGTGTTGTGCCTATTGGGGCTTTAATTTTACGGGTTTTGTCTATTCTTGAGTTCATGTGTTTATCTCGTTAAAACGGGTTAAGAGTGCTTTTTGTTTTAAGGCGTTTATCGCATCATTTAATACGTGGTGTAAATTGGCACCGATTTCGTCACTTAAATGTTCGTAAACGGTATTTAATGAGTTTTGATTTAATAATGTGGCTTGTTCTCTGCCTTCAGTGGTTAAATGATAAGTGGTTCGGCGTTTATCATTTTCGTCACTTTTAGCAGTTACTAACCCCAATTGAATCAGTTTGGGGATTTTTTGTTTAATCAATTGGTGCGATTGTTTTAAGTGTTTGGCTAAATCGGTAATGGATAAATCATCGAATTTATGCAAATAATGTATCACCGAGCATGACTTGACTGGCACTACTATCCCCAGTGACTCATAAATAGGTTTAACCTGATCACGAATCAAGTTGCTTAAATCATCGGCTTGTTTACCGATAAAGGCATCGGATATTTTTTTTAATTTTGTTGGCATCAGTTAATAATGTAATATGTTTCGCAATATATTACCTAATTGAAATATTTTGTCAATAAAAATTTAACTTTACAAAATATCAGGATTAAATTACAATGAACTCGAAATGCCTAAAGTGAAATAATGGAACTTGAAATATCAGAAAAGGCAACATACGATTTAAAAAGGTTAAAAAAATTCATTTCGATAAAAAACTCAATTGCGGCTAATAGAATAGCTAAGAAACTGGCAAAAGGAATTAGGAGTTTACTCAAAAACCCAGAAATGGGAATAAAAGTAAAAGATGCAACAAACCCAGATATTACTAGAGACATCTTTAATCTTGATTATCAGATTAGGTATTCCTATACAAAACATTTCTTAGTGGTGCTAAGAGTTTGGCTCCAAAAGGAGGATAGATAAATGTTCCCGTGAAATTTTCTAGAGTATGAAACCTGTCATGACAAGCCACACGTTATTAAATAGATTTTTATTACTGCCACAATTCATCATAAATTCAGCATTAATTTGCTATACTTGTCTATTATCATATCTTTTACTAAAAATTAAATACACCAATGAAAAATTTTCTTATTCTTTTTGCCATCCTCTTTGTTTCATCGTGTTCTGATGACTCACTTCAATCAAATAAATCTAACGAGGCTGTACAAAAACTTACTCAGCCTCAGTCGATACCGAGTAATAACAGCTTAAAACGTGAAAAAATAAACTACTCTGATTTAACCGAGTTTAAAGTGCTAAGCATCACCGAAGGTTTGTTTGAAAATGCACCGGCTTTACAAGTCAACCTGACCTTACCTGTGGATGATCAGCAGAATGTGGATAGTTTGATAAAAGTATATACAGGCAAGGAAAGCAATCAATTAGTAAAAGGCGGTTGGATTTACGATGAAAGCAATTCATCCATGTATTTTCCTTTTATCGAAGCCGATACGCATTATAAAGTGCTTGTGGATAAGGATTTACTGTCAATAAACGGTAAAAAAATCAGTAATGGTTTTACTAAAGACCTCAATACTCGCCCTTACCAAAAAAGTGTACGTTTTGTTTCAAAGGGTTCAACTCTACTAAAAGACAGCAATGTTTTACCGATTGAAGCGGTTAATGTTGAAGCTGTTGATTTAAAGTTTTGGCGCATCAATCCCGACAAATATGCCCAGTTTTTACAAATGAATTACCGTAATGAAATTTACACATTAGAACGAATGTATAAAATTGCTAAGGTGGTGTATACCGCTGAGTTTGAGTTGAAAAGCGAAAAAAACAAACGAGCACAACACGATATAAACATCAAAAACATTGAACAAGTGCAAAAGTCTGGTTTGTATTTTGTCACCATGACACCACATGATATGTATTCGTATAATATTCAAAACACCTGGTTTGTCAGTACGGATATTGGTTTGCATACACGTAAATATGCAGAATCTCTGGTGGTTTTTACTCATCAGTTGCCACAAGCACAAGCTTATGAGGGTATTACCATTAAGTTAGTCGGTAAGGACGGTGGTATTATTGAACAGACTCAAACAGATGATGAAGGTTTCGCTGAAATTAAATCCCCTGATTTAAAAAAGGCACATTTTGTTTTGGCTCAAAAGGGTGATAATTTTAATATTGTTCGCTTGAATCAACCCAAAATGGATTTGTCTGAATTTAATTTATCCTCACGCCCTTATCATCCACAAGAATTGTTCTTGTATGCACCGCGTGATTTATACCGCCCGGGTGAAACCATTAATATCAATGGCTTATTACGAGATGCTGATGGAAAAAAAGTTAAAGCTTCACCCATAAAAGTCGAAATAAAACGACCCGATTACCGCAGTTTTAAGTCTTTTACGTGGGCGGGAGATGACAGTTCACTCTATAGCTCGGAATTCAGCGTGCCAAAGGATGCTTTAACGGGTGAATGGATATTTATTGCAACCTTGGGTAATACGGATAAATTTGAATACAAATTTTCGGTGGAAGATTTTTTACCTGAACGCTTGAAGTTGGATTTAAAATCCCACGATAACAAAAAACACATCAATGCAAACGATGAAAGCCTTATTGATGTGCAAAGTGATTACCTTTATGGTTCACCTGCTGCCAATAACCGTTTTGATGCCACTGTTTCTGTTGGCAACCAAACGCGTTTGTTTGATGAATTTAAAGACTATGAGTTTGGTTCAGGCAGTTACCACGATTATGATTTAAATTTCGATGTGCCGCAAGCGAAGTTGGATGAAAAAGGTTTTGCGTCCTTGACTATTCAAAATCAATGGAAAGACACTAAATTCCCATTGCGAATTAAAACTTATGTCAATGTCTACGAATCAGGTGGTCGCCCAATCTCTCGCCGCGTTGTGCAAACTATTTGGCCACACGAAACCGCTATTGGCGTGCGACCATCATGGCTGCAAAATGATGCTGATTATGCCAGCCCAAACAGCAACAATGAAATCGAATTAATTGCCGTTAATCAACAAGGCGAAAAGGTTGATATGAATAATGTTGATGTGTTATTAATTCGTGAAAATGACCAACGTTATTGGCATTGGGGCGATGATGGCTGGAGTTACAATCGTTCCCAGACCAATGTTGCGGTTTTTGATACCGTAATAAATTTAAAAAAGAATCAAGTCAATAAAGTGACCTTGCCAGTGGATTATGGTAATTACCGAGTGGAAATTCGGGATGCCAAGCAAACACTTATCAGCAGTTATCAGTTTTTCTCTGGTTGGAGTTGGTACGATGCGGAAAATGCCAATGGGGAACGCCCCGATCAAGTACAGTTATCATGGAACAGTGACACAATCACACAAGGAACCGATGCTCAATTAACGATTACTGCGCCTTATGCCGGATTGGCAATCATAACGGTTGAAAGTGATGAGCTGTTATTCAAAAAAGCTGTGCAATTAAGTTCAGCCGAACAAACTGTAGGTATTGCTATTGATAACAGTTGGAATCGCCACGATTTACATGCCAGTGTTATGGTAATACAAAAAGGCGATAGCAAACGCAAACACCTTCCGGCTCGTTCTTTTGGTGTCATTGCACTGCCGCTTGATCGTGATGATAGGAAAATAACACTGGAAATTGACCATCCAGAAAAAATCTTGCCAGAATCTAGCGTGACTGTAACAGTTAAAGCAACAGATTTGCACAGCCAGAGCAGTTTTGTGACTTTGGCAGCCGTTGACACAGGTGTGTTAAATGTCAGTAATTTTAAAACGCCTAATCCTTTTTCGTGGTTGTTTGCTGCTCGAAAATACAGTGCTGAATTGCGCGATATGTATGGTTCGATTATTGCCTATGGCGAGGGTCAATTGGCTCGACAAAAATTTGGCGGTGATGCTGATATTAACCGAGGAGGGGATGCGGCTCAATCCGATGTGCAAATTGTCTCTTTATTTACCGAAAAAGTTGCCTTTGATGCCAATGGCGAAGCGAAAATAAAACTCGATATTCCTTATTTTAATGGAGAAATTCGTTTAATGGCAATGGCTTATAACGAAATTCAGGTTGCCAGTATTGAATCGCGCATGAAAGTCGCGGCTCCAATTGTGGTATCCAGCGCAATGCCAAGATTTTTAGCCAAAGGCGATGAATCTTTTGCAGTCATAGATGTGCAAAATACCGAAGACTTTACTCAAATAATGCAACTAAATTTAACGGCTGATAAATACCTTGGTGAACAAAAAATATCGCAAACTATTGAACTAAAAGCCCAAGAAAAACGAGTCGTAAAACTACCGATTAGGGCAACAACTCACCGAGGGTTGGGCGCCGTAACGGTTAAAGCGAAAATAACAGGCAAAAACAACTATTCTTTAGAGCGTGATTGGAAGCTTGGTATTCGACCTGCTTCTGCTGCGGTAACCACGAGTCAATTAGCGGTTATTGAGCCAGGAAAATCAATAAAAATTGCTCAAAAACCATTAGATTTTTATGAAGATGATGGTTTGAAATCCATCTTAAAAGTATCCAATACACCAATTTTGGATGCAAATGCTCATTTACAGCATTTAATTCAATACCCTTATGGTTGTTTAGAACAGACCACCAGCCGTGCTTGGCCTTTGATGCAAGTAGAACAAAGTGATTTGAATCTATTTAGCAATAATAAAGCGGTCGAAATATTCGAAAAACGCACTCAATTGATTGAAAATGCCATCAGTAGAATAGTCGGTATGCAACGCTACGATGGCAGTTTTGGCTTATGGAGTAATAATTCCCCAGAAGAAAGGTGGTTGACAGTTTATGTTTCAGACTTTCTGATAAAAGCCAAAGCCAAGGGTTATAACGTCCCTGAAACGGTATTGAAAAAAGCCATCAAACGCATGCGAATCTATGTACGTAAAAGTCTAAGACCTCGCTCAGACTTGGCACAATACTTAAGCTCCAAAGAACACTATTTGGTCGCTTATAAAGCTTATGCATCTTATGTATTGGCTGGAATTAAGCAAGTTAACTTGCAAGATGTGCGTCAAGCCTATGATAAACAAGCCAAGTTCAGTAAAACCGCTTTACCATTAGCTCATTTTGCCGCAGCTTTAGAATTGATGGGAGATGAAAGACGAGCCAATGAAGCATGGCTTGCGGCAGTTGATTTTAAAACGGATGCTCAGGGTTATTATTACTATGGTGATTATGGCACAACGATTCGCGATACTTCACAAGTCATTTTGCTTGGTATGGACAGCCTGTTAACTGAAAAACTAGCAAAAACACCCAATGCATTATTTCCACAATTGCTTGATGAGCTTAAAGGAAAACGCTGGGTGTCAACTCAAGAACGGGGCAGTTTATTTCGGTTAGCCAAGGCTCTTGAAAAGAATAAAAATAACAATGAGTGGCAGTTAGATTTAAATCGAAACAACCACACTGATGGCTTTAAACAATCCAATGATTTAAGTAAGTTATGGTTGGCTAAAGAGGCTAAAGTGCCTTTATTATTAACAAATACAGGCAAGCAAACCTTATTTGTGGATTACAAAACGCAAGGTTATCGCAAGGATAATAGTTTTAGCAATAATGGTATAATCATTAAACGCCATTATTACGACACCAAAGGCAATAAGAAAAACATCAAACAGTTAAAAACAGGCGAAATGATTTTGGTGCACGTAGAGGTGAGTTTGGATAAAAAAGACAAGAACCGCAGCTATTTACCTGATGCCATGCTGATTGAATTATTGCCTGCTGGTTTGGAACTGGAAAACCAAAATCTTGAGCATTCATTTAAGTTAGATGATATACAAATTGATAAAAAATACATTTACCAATGGCAAAACAACACCCATATCAAACACCAAGAATTTCGAGATGACCGTTACATTGCCGCCTTGGCTTTATCAAAATACCGAACAAGTCATGTTTTTTACCTTGCTCGCGCCGTTACTCCAGGGAAATACACCATTCCATCGACATTGGTCGAAGACATGTACCATCCTGAAGTCCGTGCGATGAGTGCAGAGCAGGGGAAGATGGAGGTTGTTGAGTGAAGTTATTGATTTGGAATGCAAGGAACACAGAGGTTCGCAGAGTAGACGCAGAGATGCACTGAGTTTTTTTATGAAATTAATTATATCTTATCTTGTTTTGTTTGTACTCTTAGTTGGTTTTATAATTTCATTGATGTTACTACAAGATTGGTGGTTAATGATTGTTGTTAAGGATCAGACATTAATAAACAGTTACCATTTTGGAGCTGAATCTATGATTGCCAATGGTGGTTTTATTTACCGTAGTAAAAATATTTATGCTTGGTATACATTTTCAGAAGCAATACTCTGTATAATTGGATTTATTTCTGCGATAGTTGGAGTTGTAAAAAAGATCGAAAGACTCAATAATATTGCTTTTATAATTTTACTGATATTAATTATTGAATTATTATTAATCTAGTAGTTCTGTAAGATGGACTTGCCCACCACCAGTGTTTCAGTAACTCCGATAATCTGATAGTATTAAATTGGTGGGCAAGCCCACCTTACAGGTTATACTATGAAATATTCTGGCATAGTTTAAATTTTAATATTGAATTATTGAGTATAAATGGTAATCAAGGAGGCTTAGATTTATAATTTCTCGCTTTTAACCCGAATATATCATGTTAAATAGATGACATCAATAGCAAAACCAATATGAAAAACACTGTAACAATTATTCCCGTCATTACCGTTGATGGCCCTTCGGGCGTAGGCAAGGGCACGACAGCCTCATTATTATCTAATTATTTAGGATGGCATTTACTTGATAGTGGTGCTATTTACCGTGCATTAGCTTTGAAAGTGTTGAATACAGATGCCGAGATTTCAGATGTTGAAACTTTGGTTGAGTTAGCAATAAATCTGCAACTAAGTTTTGAATCAGTCATTGGTGAACCGACCTTGGTTTATTTGGATGGAGATTGTGTTAATCATGATTTGCGTACCGAATCTTGCGGAAATATTGCCTCAATTATTGCCGTTATTCCAGAGGTAAGAGCGGCATTATTGCAACGTCAAAAGGACTTTAGAGTGGCGCCAGGGCTTGTTGCTGATGGACGCGATATGGGCACGGTTGTTTTCCAAGATGCACAAATTAAGTTCTATTTAACCGCAAGTGCAGGGGAAAGAGCAAAAAGACGCTTGAAACAGTTGAAAAACAAGGGTGTAGATGCTAATATCCGCGCTCTTGAAAAAGAGATAGGTGCTCGAGATGCCCGAGACAGTAATCGCAAGGCTTCTCCTTTGGTTCCTGCAGATGATGCCATTAGCATTGATACCAGTAACTTAAGTATTGATGAGGTGTTTCAGTTTTGTAAAAACATTATTGAAAAAACAGGGCTAAAGAACGCATTTATTACATAAATTTTTTAGTGGGGTGTTGAAATGGTTCAACATTCTTTTTTTAAACGAGTATCAACCTATATTGATACGGAAACATTTTAAACACAACTCTTTGTGTTTATAGAGCATATTTATATGAGCGAAAATTTTGAACAGCTGCTTGAAGTCGATTTATCAGCAAAAAAACTAATTCCTGGAACTATCATCAAAGGTGTCGTGCTTGATATCGAAAATGGCTTTGCTATTGTTGATGCGGGCCTTAAATCTGAAGGTGTTATTTCACTGGACGAATTTAAAAATGATTCGGGTGAATTAGAATTAGAAATTGGTGATGAAGTTGATGTTGCCCTTGAGAAGTATGAAAATGGTTACGGCCAAACAATTCTTTCTCGTGAAAAAGCCAAACGTATGTTGGTTTGGGAGCAATTACAAGTAGCGCATGACAATGAAGCCATTGTTATGGGTAAAATTACAGGTAAAGTACGTGGTGGTTTCACTGTTGACATGGATGGAGTAAGGGCTTTCTTACCAGGTTCATTGGTCGATGTACGCCCTGTTAGAGATCCTGCTTACTTAGAAGGAAAAGATTTAGAATTCAAAGTCATCAAATTGGACAAACGTCGTAACAACGTTGTTGTTTCACGTCGTGCTGTTGTTGAGACAGAATACTCTGAAGATCGTGAGAAGTTACTAGAAACATTAGTTGATGGCGCTATCATTAAAGGTATCGTTAAAAACTTAACCGATTACGGTGCTTTCTTAGACTTAGGTGGAATTGATGGTTTACTGCATATCACTGATATGTCTTGGAAACGTTTCAATCACCCATCAGAAGTTGTTGAGATTGGACAAGAGCTTGAAGTTCGCGTGCTTAAATTCGACAAAGAGAAAACACGTGTATCATTAGGTCTTAAGCAATTAGGTGAAGATCCATGGAAAGATATAGCGCGCAGACAACCTGTTGGCTCTCGAATCTTTGGTCGTGTGACTAATATCACTGATTACGGTTGTTTTGTTGAAATTGAAGAAGGAATCGAAGGATTAGTCCACGTTTCTGAAATTGATTGGACTAACAAAAACATCAATCCAGCTAAGGTTGTACAACCTGGTGATGAAGTTGAAGTGGCTATTCTTGACATTGAAGAAGAGAAACGTCGTATTTCATTAGGCATGAAACAATGTCAACCTAATCCTTGGGATGCATTTGCTGCAACTCATGAGAAAGGTGATGTGGTTACGGGTAAAATTAAATCAATTACTGATTTTGGTATATTTATCGGTCTTGACGGTGGTATTGATGGTTTGGTTCACTTATCTGATATTTCTTGGAATGAAGCCGATGACGTGGCTATTCGTAAATACAAGAAAGGTGATACCGTTGAAGCGATGTTATTAGTTGTTGACTCTGAGCGTGAACGCATTTCATTAGGCATCAAGCAATTAGCACAAGACCCATTTGGTTCTTTTGTTGCAGCTAATCCTAAAGGCAGTATTGTTAAAGGAATCGTTAAAGAAGTTTCTGAGAAAGCGGCAATTGTTGAACTTGAAGATGGCGTATTGGGTCAGATTAAAGCTCAAGACGTGGCTAAAGAAAGAACTGACGATGTCACAGCAGTGTTTAAAGAAGGTGATGAAGTTGAAGCTAAATTTGTCGGAATGGACAGACGCAGTAAGATGTTAACACTTTCTATTAAAGCAAAAGAATTTGATGAAATGAACAAAGTTCTTAAAGACTATAAAGATGCCAGCACGAGCACAACAAGTCTTGGTGACTTATTGAAAGAAAAAATGGATAAATAATTATTCTAATTTTCATCAATAATATTGGTTTTTACTAATTAAGGTTCAAGTAATTGAATTTGAAATAAAAAAAGCGCCTAATTTCGGTTAGGTGCTTTTCTTTTTTGTAAAACTGTTTATAATTAAATGATGAATAGCGTTACACGATCTGAACTCATCAATATCTTAAGTGCAAAATTATCCGACTCAGGCTTACTGAAATCGGATGTTTCTCTATCGGTAAAAGAACTCATTAACACCATGAGTACCGCCATATCAAATGGCGATAGAATTGAAATTAGAGGCTTTGGTAGCTTTACTCTACGTGAAAGAAAACCCCGCATGGGTCGTAACCCTAAGACCGGCGAATCTGTTGCGCTCGGTGTCAAATATGCGCCTCACTTTAAACCAGGAAAAGACCTTAAAGAAAGGGTTATGGATTCAATAAAGTTAAAATAAAAACACCCTTAGTTTTTAACATTTTCTACTGTCGCTAATTCCGAAATAGAAGCACGAATTATAGTGCAATCACTTATTTAATCCTTCTGTCGTATTATGGAATTGGATATTTGGAAAGCGTTCTTGGGTTAATTGCAGATTAACATAAGTTGGTGCGATATAAACCAAATGTCCATGGGCATCTTCGGCTAAATTAGCAACCGCTTTATTTTTAAAGTTAGCCAGTTCTTTCTCATCCTTGGCACTAATCCAGCGGGCGGTAGCAACATTGACATTCTCGAACAAAGTTTCTACGTTGTATTCGCGTTGCAATCGGTAGGCTACGACTTCAAATTGCAGTACACCAATGGCTCCCAAAATTAAATCATTGGACATGGTTGGTTTAAAAAACTGTGTAGCTCCTTCTTCAGATAATTGTGCAAGACCTTTTTGCAAGGCTTTGAGTTTTAAAGGATCTTTTAAACGTGCTCGACGGAATAGTTCTGGGGCAAAACTAGGAATACCAGTAAATTTTAATTCTTCACCCATAGTAAAAGTATCACCAATACTAATGGTTCCATGGTTATGAATGCCGATAATATCGCCCGTATAAGCGTGCTCTAAATGTTCTCTTTGTTCTGCAAGAAAGGTCAGGGCATTTGGTATTTTTAGCTCTTTTCCTGTTCGCACTTGTTTAACTTTCATTCCTTGAGTAAATTGACCTGAACATATTCTCATGAAGGCAATTCTATCACGGTGTTTAGGATCCATGTTAGCTTGGATTTTAAACACAAAACCCGTAAAATCGTGCTCGTCAGGTTCAACTATGCGTGTTTCGGTTGCATGAGGTTGTGGAGCTGGTGCGTGTTGTGCAAAGGCATCCAATAATGGCTCAACACCAAAATTATTAATAGCAGAACCAAAGAAAACGGGAGTTAATTCACCACGTAAGTAAGCGGTTTTATCAAATTGGTGTGATGCTCCTTTTACGAGTTCGATTTCTTCTCTAAAATCCTCTGCTTCATCGCCTAAGGCTTCGTCCAGTTTAGGGTTGTCTAAACCTTGAATTATATCGGCTTTTTGTGTTTCGTAGTTTTTACCTGATTCGTATAGTAAAACTGTGTCGTCAATAAAGTGATAAACACCTTTCAATCTTTTGCCCATGCCAATGGGCCACGTGATTGGTGCGCATTTAATTTTTAAAATATCCTCAACTTCGTCCATTAATTCGATTGGGTCTCTTCCTTCTCTATCAAGTTTGTTGATAAAAGTAAAAATAGGAGTCGTTCTTAAGCGACAGACTTCCATTAATTTAATGGTACGTTGTTCCACACCTTTGGCGCAATCTATTACCATTAAGGCAGAATCAACAGCGGTAAGGGTTCGGTAGGTGTCTTCGGAAAAGTCAGCATGTCCTGGTGTATCAAGTAAGTTTATTGTGCAACCTTTGTAAGGAAATTGCATAATAGAGGAGGTCACAGAAATACCTCTTTCTTTTTCCATTTCCATCCAATCTGATGTTGCTCCTTTGGCTGTTTTATTTGACTTAACAGCTCCTGCAACATTTATCGCCCCTCCAAAGAGAAGAATTTTTTCAGTTATGGTGGTTTTACCAGCATCTGGGTGCGAGATGATAGCAAACGTCCGCCTGTTTTGCATTTTGTGTTGCATTTCTGACATGTTGTAAGTGTAAATTTTAAAGAGGGGTACTTTATCATGATTTTGTTATTAATGTGTAATAGCTATTTGATATTTTGCATATTAGTGTGTTATATTTGTTAACTTTATAATTCCCCATTTTTCGCATGTTAAAAGTAATCTTCTTGTGTTTAATAAACACAATAGCTTTTGCTCAATTAAAATTTGAGCTAGCAAAAGAGCATTCAATAGTTAAAGGCAGTTCTGTAACAGATTTTACTCCTCATGGTACTCAGCCGTTTTTGTCTTTTGGAATCGAGTCATCAAGTGGTTGTGGAGATTGTCATGGTGGTTTGCCTGCTATTCCTGAAGATAACACTTATATGCCATATCCTACTTGGGCAGGCTCAATGATGGCAAATGCAACGCGTGATCCCTTGTTTTGGGCTGCTGTGGATATTGCTAATAATGATATTCCTGGCGTAGGTGATTTTTGTATTCGTTGCCATACTCCAACTGGTTTTTATGCTGGAAGAACAAAGGATGGCAATGGCACTATGAGTTATGCAAACGGCTGTGAACTTACAGGTAATATGACTTCAATTGAATCAAAAATTAATGATTATCAAGGAGTGACTTGTCATTTTTGCCATCGTCAAGAAACCAATGGTCCAACCGGTGAACCATTGTTAATGAAAAATTCTAATGTTTGGATTGATGATAATAGTTGCGATAACCCAAATAGTAGTAGCTTTGGTCCGTGCCGAAAGGGTCCTTATGTTCAACCTCTTAATATTCCTCACGAATGGAAATATTCTGACTTTGTTAAAAAAGGTGAGTTTTGCGGTTCGTGTCACAATGTTTCTTCACCAGAAATTACCACAAATGGAGTCACAACAATTGCAAGAACATTAATTGATGAAAATGGAGTTGATACCGGTGTTGCAATGCCAATTGAACAAACCTTTAATGAATGGAAAGCCAGTAGTTTTGCTCAAGGATTCTTTAGCAATAATTTTGAAACAACTCTGCCTCAATTGGATGATATAAATACAACTTGTCAAGATTGTCATATGCCTCAAGCAACTGATCCAAATGCTCGGGCGTGTTCTTTTAATGCAGCTGGTGCTAGGGCTGGCAACCTTAAAACTCACGAGTTTGCTGGTGGAAATAGTTGGATGCCAGAAGTTTTGAAAAATTTATATGGAAATGCATTGGATAATGGAAGCTTTAGTCGTTCAGATGCTTTTGATAGAACCATCGCATCCGCTTTGGATATGTTGCAAAACAAAAGTGCTTTATTAGATTTATCAGTGGTTTCAAATACAGCAACGCAAGCCGTAATTAATGTGAAAATAACAAATTTAACAGGGCATAAATTACCAACGGGCTATCCAGAAGGGCGAAGAATGTGGATTAATGTTCAAGCTAAAGATGCAAATGATAATTTGATTTTTGAAAGTGGACACTATGATTCCGTTACTGCTGTGTTAACTGAAAATAACACAAAAATCTATGAATCTTTACAGGGAATATGGAATCCCACATTAAACATTTGTGAAACTGAACAAGGTGGCAGCAAAGTGTTTCATTTTGCTTTAAATAATTGTATTGCTAAAGACAATAGAATTCCTCCGCTAGGATTTATTGGAGGGAATGATATAAAAATTAAACCACGTGCTTACAGCTATCCAGTTAGAGCTGGTTTCCCTAGTCAGTTGGTAAATTATGATGAAACTCAATACACTATTGCTATCCCAAATGGTTCAGTATTGCCTATTTCTATAAGGGCTTCATTAAAATACCAAACAGCAAGTAAAGAATACATTGATTTTTTAGATACAGAAAGTACTGCAAATGCAACCCCTTCAGAAAATGCTTTGTGTAATCGCGTTCAAACCGTTGGTCCTGCCAATCAAAGTCGCTCATCATTTATGAAATCACAATGGCAGAACAATGGAAAATCTGCCCCAGTTGACATGGTTAGTCAAACAATACAACTATAGGAAAAATAATGAAAAAATTAGCTATACTTATTCTTGTCATGCTATTAGACTTTAGTGCGAATGCAAAGGAAATTAAAATTCGTCCCTTTAATGAAGCGGATTTACCACAAAAAGCTTTATCTATATCTTATAAGAAAAATGGCGATATTAAGGAACTGGTCATGAGTCAATGGGTTGATAGAATTAAGACTAA
Source organism: uncultured Alcanivoracaceae bacterium (assembly GCA_947311585.1). GTDB lineage: Bacteria > Pseudomonadota > Gammaproteobacteria > Xanthomonadales > Marinicellaceae > NORP309. The sequence continues at coordinate 14,810 of CAMZLQ010000002.1, forward strand.
AGATGGTATGGTTTATAGAAAATACCAACAAGGCTATAATTATAAGAAGAAAAAAGGTTTTTTAAAGGTGTTTAATCTTGAGGGAGAGCTGTTAAATAAAAAATGGAGTAAAAAAATAGATGGCGGTATAACAAAAGAGGAATTGTTAATTGCCTATGATTTGTTTAAAAAGAATAAAGATGTTTTTGAACACATGCAAAAAACAAACTTATCAATCACTTTACATGGCGGTTTTAATTACCAAGATGATAAAAAATGTAAACCAGGCAGTAGGTGTGTACATATTTTTGCATCGACGGCTGAAAATGCCATTTTGGCTCACTCTATCATTAGACTATCGGATGCTAAAGTTGTTTACCCTGAATACGATATGGAAAGTAATAGTAAAATAACACATGTTAAAGGCATGTAATAAAAATAAAGAGAATATAAAATGAAAAATACTGTATTTATGACATTAATGTTGTACTCAATTCTATCCTTTGCGGGAACTCCTGCATGTACGGGGCCAGGAGAGGTTAAAGTTAGTTGGCCGACAAATGATCCTATTTGGGAGTTGTGCTACCTCACTCCAAGCAATAGTTCCGCAGCAGATGGCTCAAGTTTGGAAATTCGAGATGCCTATTTTAATGGTTTTTATGCTATTGAAAGAGCTCACATTCCGATGCTTTTTGCAAACTATACCACTTCAACTTGTTATCGAGATTGGAAAAACACAAACTCTGAGTTTTTAAAAGCAGATAAAATTGAAAACCCAACAAGACCAGCTATTACCACATGTGATGTATCAACTAGTCCAGATCAAGTTGTCTTTAATTGTCCATTTAAAGATTTGTCAACAGCAGATCCTAATGATAATGTTGGAAATGCCGCAGATTGCATGACAGGAGTTCAAGTTGAAAAGTATGCAGACAGAGTGGTCTTAACCACAAATCATTCAGCAGCTTGGTACAAATACTCATCTCGATATACTTTTTATCTTGATGGGCGTGTTGTTCCTCGATTTGGATTTGGTAACAGTAACGGAACAAACTCAGCCATAACGCATTGGCATCACGCTTATTGGCGTATCAATTTTGATATTGATGGACCTGATAATGATGAAGTCTTCACTAATAATGATTTAATGACTACGGAATTTTTTGACTTTAGGAATCAAAGAAGAAATACGACATGGACAGTAAAAGATAGTGTCACAGGAAGAGGTTTTAGAGTGGAGGCGTCTCCAGAAGATTATTTGGTTAATGTTAATGAACCACCTCACAACCCCAGTAGCTACCACAATACAGATATAATGGTAACTAAATATAAGTTAGCTGTTGGCAACTCGATTCCTGAATACTCCGATACACCAGGTCAAAATAATTTAGGGAATTGTAACATGAACGAAAATGCCTTAGTCAATGGCGAATCTATAGCGAATGAGGATGTGGTATTTTGGTATCGTGCAGCGGTCAATGACATCGCTAATCAAGGTTTGGTTTGTAAATTTGCGGGCCCTATATTTTATCCTGTTGGAGATTGGCAGCTTTCACAATACAGCTTGGTATTTGATAACGGTTTTGAATAAGCTCCAATAAGTATTTCCTTTCTAAAAGCCACAATTATTAATTGTGGCTTTTTAATGCATTGATTTTATTCAGTAATATTATTCAGAAGAATGAATAAACAGTGATTTCCCTGTCATTTCTTTAGGTATATCAAGTTTTAGCATATCTAATAGTGTTGGAGCGACATCACTAAGTGAGCCATCTAGTAACTTAACCTTCCTTTCCCCAAAGTAAATACAAGGCACAGGATTGGAGGTATGGGTGGTGGATGGGTTTTCATTAACACTCATTTGTTCAATATTTCCGTGGTCGGCAATTATAATGGCTTCACCATTGACCTGTTTTAATGCAGATAGTATCTGGCTTAATGCAGAATCAATGGATTCAACTGCTTTGACCGCCGCTTTAAAGTTTCCTGTGTGCCCGACCATATCAGCATTGGCAATATTAAGTGCAATTAAATCGTATTTATTTGACTGGATAATCTTTATTAACTGCTCTGTTAATTCTGGCAGTGACATCTGTGGTTTTAAATCATAAGTCGCTACATCACGAGGTGAGGGAATAAGGATTCTATCTTCTTTATCAAACGGTTTTTCACGACCGTTATTAAAAAAGAACGTGACGTGGGCATATTTTTCTGTTTCTGCAATGCGTAATTGCTTGAAGCCTGCTTTTGATACGACTTCTCCTAAGGAATTTTTGCAAACTTTGGGTTGGTAAATGATGTTGCATTTATTTCTGAATCTAATGTCGTATTCAGTCATTATGGCCAATGAATCTAATCTTGGGATAGCCCAATTAAGTTCTGAATCAAGCTGATTTAAGAAACAGCTTGTTAATTGGCGCATTCTATCTCCACGGAAGTTAAACAAGAAAACTGAGTCATTGTCTTTGATGCACGTATCGATTGTGGCATCCGTTTCAATTGTACAAGGTTTTATGTGTTCATCTGATAAACCATCGCGATAGGCGGAGCTAAGGGCTTGCTTAACCGATGAAAACCCGGTGCCAATACATTGGGTGTATAAATCCCATGCAATTTTTGTCCTATCCCATCGATTATCTCTATCCATGGCATAAAAACGACCAATAACAGAGACGATGCTGACATTGTTTAGTTGTTTGATCTGAGTTTGAAATTCATTGATTTGTTTTTTAGCGGCATTGACAGAAGTATCCCTACCATCTGTAATTGCGTGAACAAAAATAGGTACATGTAATTCATTAAGAAGTTTACACAGGCTAATGGCATGATTTATATGGCTGTGAATACCTCCATCAGACAACAAGCCAATAAGGTGAATAGCTCGGCTATTAGAGCTTTGTTTTACAAAATTTTTATAAGCAGCTTTTGATTGGAAGTTGTTGTTTTTTATGTCATTGGTGATTTTGACCAATGATTGCTCTATAACTCGTCCAGTTCCAATGGTGATATGACCGACTTCTGAATTACCCATTTGTCCATCTGGAATGCCTACGAAGTTACCATCAGAGCGTAACTCTGAATGAGGGCAGTGTGAATTTAATTTATCTAAAGTCGGCGTGTTTGCCATGTATATGGCATTTTCATCAGTATTTTCACCGATTCCAAAACCATCTAAAATACACAAAAGCTTATTTTTATTCTGTTTCACATTACAATCCAAAGGTTAAATTATACTGGAATTATAGCATTTGCCTACAATGCGTGTATGAAAATTCCTACGTGTCCTTAAGAATTATGCTTATTTATTCTACTCCATAAAAGTTTACAATGGTTCACATTCTTAATTAACACTATTACGGGGACAAGATAATGGCTAAAAAAGAAGAGTTACAGAAAAAAGCACGCTACTTACAACGACTATTAGTACAACTCTCATTTACGACAAAAAATGAAAGAACAGCACTTTATTCGAGTACTTTGGAATCATTAAAAGATGTTCAAACTCAACTAATTAATCTAAAACAAGTAAATAGGGTATGCCATCATGAAAGATGAATTGAATGAATTGCTCAATGAAATCGAACAAATTATTACTAAAGTTGCAGCCTTTGATAAAGAGGAAATTAGGTTTTCCTATAAAGAAAGAAATGACTTAACCCGCTTATTTCATCATAAAATCAATCAAGTAAAAGCACTAAAAAGAAGAAGTTTGGTGAGTTTAGCAAGTTAGCTACAATTCATACAGCTACCATAAAATGGTAGCTGTGTATCCTATCAGAGTTGAGGGTTAGCTAGTTGTTACACCTTGTTTAAGAAGGTATTCTTGGTAAGTTCCACGATGGTCGTGCACTTTACCTTCTTCAATTTCAATAATACGTGTCGCAATTGAGGAAACAAATTGCCTATCATGCGAAACAAAGATTAATGTGCCTTCGTAGTTTTCTAATGCCAAGTTTAATGATTCGATAGATTCCATATCCAAGTGATTGGTTGGCTCATCCATAAACAAGATATTGGGTTTTTGTAGCATAATTTTACCAAACATCATGCGTCCTTTTTCTCCACCAGATAAAACATTAAGCTTTTTGCGTGAATCTTCTTTTGAAAACAATAAACGTCCCATAACACTGCGTACAGCCTGTTCATCATCTTCTGGTTTTTTCCATTGCATCATCCAATCAAAGGCAGTAGTATTTTCAACAAATTCTGCCATATTATCTTGCTTGAAATAAGCGACTTCTGCATTTTCAGACCACTTAACCGAACCACTATCTGGCTTAATGGTTTCTGTCATGCAATTAAGTAAAGTTGTTTTACCAATACCGTTTGCGCCGATTATGGCAAGTCTTTCGCCAACCTCAAGGGTAAATGACAGGTCTTCAAATAAATTTTTGCCATCAAATCCTTTCGTTATGTCTTTTATACTGATGGCATTCCTGAATAATTTTTTCTCTTGCTCAAAAACTATATAAGGATTAACACGAGAGGATGGTTTAATGTGATGCAGTTGAATTTTATCCAGTTGTTTTTGTCTTGACGTGGCTTGTTTGGCTTTTGATGCATTGGCTGAAAATCGGCTAACGAATTGTTTTAATTCGGAAATCTGAGCTTTCATCTTCGCATTTTCATTTTGTAAGCGTTCACGTGATTGCGTAGCAGCGGTCATGTATTCGTCATAATTACCAGGGAATAAACGCAAGGTGTTGTAATCCAAATCAACCATGTGAGTACACACTGAATTAAGGAAATGCCTATCGTGAGAAATAATAATCATGGTGGCTTTTCTAGCATTTAGTGTATCTTCCAGCCAGCGAATGGTATTGATATCCAAGTTATTGGTTGGCTCATCAAGTAATAAATAATCAGGTTCTCCAAATAGTGCTTGAGCTAAAAGTACCCGTAATTTCCAACCTGGAGCCACTTCGCTCATAGGTCCATAGTGCTGTTCTTCAGGAATTTCCAAACCCATCAATAATTCACCAGCACGAGCCTCGGCAGAATAGCCGTCCATTTCGGCAAATTCTGTTTCTAAATCGGCAACTCTAATCCCGTCTTCATCTGACATTTCGGCTTGATTATAAATTTTGTCACGGGCTTCTTTAACCGCCCAGAGCTTTTTATCACCCATAATGACTGTATCCAATACGGAATACTCTTCAAAAGCGTATTGATCCTGCCCTAAAATCCCAAGTTTTTCATGCTCGCCATAGGAAACAGTGCCATTAGTTGGCTTTAATTCTCCTGTGATGATTTTCATGAAAGTGGATTTTCCCGATCCGTTGGCTCCGATTAAACCATAGCGATTGCCATTGCCAAATTTCATGGAAATGTTTTCAAAAAGAGGTTTTGAACCGAATTGTATGCCGATATTTGCAGTAACTATCATAATTGTGTCTGTGTGGTGTTGCTTAAAAAGGGCGCGATTATACCTTTTGTTGTGCCTAAAATGAATGGATAAGATTCATTTGCCCTTAATTTTATGACTAATAGCCTATTGGCAATACAAAATAGTGACCATTAAGCTTACTGAAGTAAGTACAGTAATGGTCACTAATATTAAGTTTTGATTGGAAATCGTGATAAGTACCAAAAATATAAGACTGGTATCAATATCAAGGTCAAAGCAGTTGATACCAGTATACCACTTATTAATGATACAGCTAATCCGTTAAATATAGGATCATCTAAGATAAAGAAGGCTCCCATCATGGCAGCAACACCCGTAAGAATAATGGGTTTAGCACGAACTTTAGCTGAGTTGATGACTGCCTCGCTTAAAGGAGTGCCAGCGGTGACTTGCATTTTGATGAAGTCCACCAATAGAATAGAGTTTCTGACAATAATACCAGCCAAAGCAATCATACCAATCATTGATGTTGCGGTAAATTGAGCACCAGCAATCCAGTGACCAGGCATTACGCCAATGATTGTTAAGGGAATAGGTGCCATGATAATCAAGGGCACAAAGTAGGAGCTAAATTGCGCAACAATAAGCAAATAAATTAATATCAGACCTATGCCATAAGCTATGCCCATGTCTCGAAATGTTTCGTAAGTAATTTGCCATTCTCCATCCCATTTTAAGCTGGGTTTGGTGACAAATTGAGGAGCCTGAATAAACTGTTGTTCAACGTGACCTTCATCCTCAATAATGTCGACTAACTCAAACATGCCATAAAGTGGAGAATCCTGAAACCCAGACATGTCAGCCGTAACAAATGTTACGGGCAATAAATCTTTGTGGTAGATGGTTTGTTGCCAGTTAGCTTGCTCAACATTGACGACTTCATCCAAAATTACACGACCTCCATTGCTGGTTTGAATAGGAATATTCAATAAAGTTTGCCAATCATTTTGTCTATTAGCAGGAATTTCCATGCGAATAGGAACGCTGTATTTATTGTTGGGGTTGTGCAAATAACTGATGTCATTTCCACTTAATGCGGTTTGAATGGTTTTGGCTATTTGGGCTTGAGAAACACCTAATTGGCTGGCTTTTGCTCGGTCTATAACAATAATTTGACGCAGAGTAGCGCTTTCGATTGAAGTGTCAATATCAACAATGCCATCAGCCTTATGAAAGGCTTTTTCTACGGCGAGTGCTGTTTTTGTTCTTGCTTCATCAGATTGTCCGTAAATTTCAGCGACTAAAGGCGATTGCACAGGAGGTCCTGGTGGCACTTCAATGATTTTAGCTAAGGCGTCGTGTCGTTTAGCAATTTTTGTAATTTCATCTCGAATAGCAACAGCCACTTCGTGAGACTTTCGTTTTCTATCGTGTTTATCCACCAAGGTGATTTGAATGTCTCCCATGTTAGGTCCTTGCCTGAGGAAATATTGGCGAACCAATCCATTGAAATTAATTGGTGAGGCTGTTCCTGCATATGCCACCATGTGTTCGATTTCAGGAATGCTCTTAAGGTATTGACTGATTTCTAGCATCACTTGATTAGTACTTTCTAAGGTTGTGCCTTCTTTGGTATCGACAACGATTTGAATTTCTGATTTGTTATCAAACGGAAGCATTTTTAAGATGACATTTTGGCTGGGTACGAGCATAACCGAAATAAACATTAAAAACACCACGCCAAAAACAAGTAAATAGCGATTAAGTTTGCCTTTTTTATTGTTGCCCAAGAAAGGGCTCATGAGTTTGTTGAAAATACTCTTTTTGTCTGTATTTTCTTCACTGTGATGGATTTTATCCCCAATGATTTTTCTAAATAACCACGGAGTGACTATCAAGGCAATCAATAAAGACAATAACATGCCCATGGAAGCATTAATTGGAATAGGGCTCATGTAAGGACCCATTAAACCCGTTACAAATGCCATTGGCATCAAGGCAGCAATAACGGTAAAAGTGGCTAAAATTGTTGGTCCGCCGACTTCATCTACCGCTATTGGGATGAGTTCGGATAATTTTTTCTTGCCCTGACTCAAATGGCGATGAATATTTTCTACAATTACTACGGCATCATCAACTAAAATACCAATGGAGAAAATTAAGGCAAATAAGGATACCCGATTCAAGGTGAATCCATATGCCCAAGAAGCAAATAGTGTCACGGCTAAAGTGATGGAAACGGCTAGTCCAACGACAATGGCTTCCTTCCAACCCAAAAAGAAAATAATCAATAACACGACCGAAGCGGTGGCAAACACCAGTTTGGTCATTAATTTTTTGGCTTTTGCATCGGCAGTTGCACCATAGTTTCGGGTAATTTCGACGTGAACATCGCCAGGAATATGGGTTTTTTTCAATTGTTCGCCTGCATTAATCACGGCATTGGCAATATCCACAGCATTAGTGCCTGCCTTTTTGCCAATGGCAATAGTAACAGCTGGGGTAAAGTCAGGGTGTTTCTTGCTGTTGTTGCCTTTCCACGCCTTACCCGCAGTCATCCACACATAAGTTTCTGGCGTATCAGGCCCGTCGGTAATGGTTGCAATATCTGTTAAATAAACAGGCAAGCCATTGCGTACAGCAACAACGAGTTCCTTAATATCATCCACATTGGCAAGTAAAGTTCCTGTTTCAACAGGAGTTGTTTGGTTGTTTTGAGTAATATAGCCAGAGTGGGTTGCTATGTTGTTCATTTTTAGGGCATTTTCGATGGCACTAAAGTCTAAATTATAGGCAGATAAATCTTCAGGATTAAGGACAATATGCACCACATGACTTGGACCACCTGTTGTTTCAACAATACGCGTGTTGGGAATGCGTTTGATTTCAGCCTCTAATGCGTGCGCGACTTGTTGCAATTCATAGCTGCCTTTATCTGGATTTTCACTCCATAGTGTTGCCGTCACAATGGGCACGTCATCGATTCCCATCGGTTTAATTAAGGGTTGAGATGCACCAAGTGAGTAGGGAAGCCAATCGCTATTGGATTGAATTTCATTATAAAGGGCAACGATGGCATCTTTGCGTTTAACCCCGACTTTAAATTGCACACTAACGATAGACATGCCTGGGCGTGAAACCGAATAGACGTGCTTAATGTTTTCTATTGAATCTAACACTTGCTCAGCAGGGTAGGAAATTAAATTTTCCACCTCTTTAGCACTGGCTCCAGGTAAAGCAATATAAATGTTGGCAAAGGTAACATCTATTTGGGGCTCTTCTTCTCGTGGTGTGATGAAAATAGCAAATACACCCAATAAAACTGCAACTAACGCAATTAATGGGGTTATCGGGTTGTTTTGAAATTTATCAGCTAATCGTCCTGAAATTGAAAGTTTCATGTTTTAACTCCCTGTTTTTTCAGAAAGGGGGTTGAGTAGAATTTCTTCATTTGCTGATAAGCCAGAGATAACCTCGATGTTATCGCCATAAGATGAACCCAATTTGATGTGTCTTAAAATTTTATTATTGCCACTTTTAACGTAAACCATGGTTAGTTCACTGCGGTGAATCACCGCATTGTGCGGAATAATTATGGTATTTTTTTCACCCACTTTTAAAGCGACTTTAACTGTCATGCCTGGAAATAATGAAGTTTCTCCAGTTTCTAAATCTATGCGCGTTTTAAAAGTTCGAGACAGTCGGTCAGCATAAGGAAAAACAGTAATACTCTTAGGGTTAAATTGTTTGCCATTAATGATGACTTTAGCTTGTGGATTGGTTTTGGCTTGATTAATTATTTTTTCTGGAATATAGGTAACAACGCGAAGTTTATTTAAACTTAATCCTTCCATAATAGGTGTGCCAGGGCTAACTACTTCACCTTGTTCAACAAAACGTTTGGTGACAATGCCATCATAAGGTGCACGAATTACAGTGTATTCCTGTTGCTTTTTTGCACTGACAACTGCAGATTGCGCAGCTTTATAACGTGCCTCTAAGGCGTTTTTATTTGATAGAGCCTGATCTAATTGACTTTTAGCCACAAGTTTTTTAGCATAAATATCTTTGATGCGTTCATAATCGGTCAGGGCTTGCTCAAAGGCAATTTTTGCCGCTTTTGCATTCGATAAAGCTTGATTTAGTGCAGCTTTTTGTTCGGTATTGGTAAATTCTACAAGAATCGACCCTTTGGCTACAAAGTCATCCACATCGTAATGCAATTTTTCTACACGACCAGCTGTTTGTGATGATACGGTGGCTTTATTAACGGCTTCGACTTCACCATTAAGTTGTCTAAAGCTATCTATAGTTTCAATTTTTGTTTGATACCATTGTGCAAAAGTAGTTGTTTGTACAAGAGTTAAAATTAATAGTGTTATTGTTTTCATAGCATACTCTAGGGATGTTATATTAGAAAATGCTAATATAATGATTTTTAAATAAATTTCAAGTTGATTGTAACATAAGATTAAAAATTATAGAAAATTATTAAAATTGTTGTAGGATAGAGAATTTAACGCGATATCAAACTAAATAGACACATGATTACAGAATTAAAGAATAAAGTTCTTGAAGATTTATCAGAGTTAATTATTCAAAATGCCGAGACAATTATAACTGCTAACAAAAGAGATTTGTCCAATTGTTCACAAGATGATGAAGCACTTTATGATAGGCTTAAAGTTAATGATGCCAAAATAAAAGGCATGCAACTATCTGTGCTAAAAGTTAAACAAATGAATGACCCGGAAGGTCAGGTATTATACAGTCACCAAAAGGAGCCTGATTTGTTGATTGAAAATCGTGTTGTTCCGTTTGGAACAATATTGATTATTTATGAATCTCGACCCGATGTCACCATAGAAGCAGCCATAACAGCTTTTAAAGCAGGCAATAAAATTTTACTCAAAGGGGGGAAAGAAGCCAGAAATACCAATTTAGTATTAACAGATTTATGGCAACACGCTTTAGAAAAAAATGGACAAGATAAACATGCCGTACAATACTTAGATTATGACCGTCAGCAAACACAAGAATTAATTCAAAGTAAAGAGCTTAAAATAGATGTGATTATTCCACGCGGAGGGGAGCAATTAATCAATTCTATACGTGAAAATACCGATATTCCAATGATAATATCAGGGCGCGGTAATAACTTTATGTTTATTGATGAAAATGCTGATTTTGATATGGCAATTAAAATAATACTTGATGGAAAAACGCGAATCAGTGTCTGCAATGCTTTGGATAAAGTTTATATTCACCCGTCTCATGCTGCTGATAAATTGCAAAAATTAATTGCAGCATTGATTAACAATCAAATAGAAATAGTTGCAGATGATGCCATAGCCGCATTAAATAACAGAATAAAACCAATAAAAAATAACAAGGTCTTTTATGAAGAATTTTTAGCCAGCAAAATATTATTGGCACAAGTTGACAGTATGGAACAGGCTATTGTTGGAATTAATCAGTATTCAGGCGGGCATTCGGCAGTTATTGTCACCAATGATAAAATAAAAGCACAGCAATTTCAGCACTCGGTGGATTGTGCAGCGGTCTATCACAATGCCTCCACACGTTATACCGATGGCGGTGAGTTTGGTTTAGGTGCAGAAATTGCTATAAGCACGCAAAAACTGCATTTTCGAGGACCTGTTGGGCTTAACGAATTGGTTACAAATAAGTGGTTTATTTCTGGAAATGGTAATGTTCGTGGGTGATTTATGAAAAAAACCTTAATTCTTAAAATTGGTTCATCAACTTTAACCGCAGGTTCAAACCGCATTTCCCGCGGCAAAATTGAGGACATAGCGCGTCAATTAGTGCGACTTCGCCAAGATTATAATATCGCTATTGTTTCTTCAGGAGCCATTGCCACGGCTCAACATTTTATTGCTGTCAATAAGTGGAAAAAATCCGAATCAAAACAAGCACTTGCTGCAATTGGGCAACCCATTTTAATGCAAATTTATAACGAGATATTTCGTGACTTTGGACTACCCATGGCACAATGTTTAGTTACTTATAGAGATTTTGATAACCCAGAAGCACAAGATAATATATTAAACACACTGACTGACTTATTTGAAAACGATTTTATTCCAATCATCAATGAAAATGATACTATCGCAATTGATGAACTGGTTTTTGGTGACAATGATAAATTGTCTGCCTATGTTGCCAACTTACTTAAAGCTGATTTACTTATGCTTGCCTCAGATATTGATGGTTTATTTGATAAGAACCCACAAAAGTACGCAGATGCTCAATTAATACCCGAAATTACTGACATAAGCCTTTGCATGCAGTACATCGATGAAAACACTAACAATAAACTTGGTACCGGTGGCATGACCTCTAAGATTCAGGCTGCTGAAATATGTTCTCGAGCCAAAACTCAGATGTGGATAGTTAACGGTGGAAAAAGAAATTTCATACTTGATTCAATTAACTATAAAACGGCTCATACAAGGTTTGTTTTTTAACTGGCAAAGAATATTTTTCTTTGCATTTAAATTGTGAAATAGTAAGAAGTTGTCTAATCATGTATAATAACCATATAAAAAGAATCCCTACATAGCGATTAATGGAATTAAAATAACTGAAAAGATCAGAAAAATGAGTGAAGAACCTGTTAAATACGACTCACAAAAGCCAGAGAAAAAATACCCGATTTTACGATCATGGATTTATTATATTCTCGCTGTATTATTGCTTTATTTGTCTTATAAATTCTTGTTGGGCTTAGAACATGCAGGAATTATAGATAGCCGAAAAAACAAAGGCTGGGTACTTGTTCTCGTTGGTATTTATCTCATAATTGGCATCGCCCTTAATGTGTTAATAACAAGAAAATTAATGGATGAACAATACATCGAATACCACCACTTGTCTAATACGATTGGTAACATATTCAGAGACAAAATTAGTTTTATGCTTTTTTGGGTATTCAAGTATCCAATCCTATTAGTGCAAATAGCTGCAATCCAAAGGTTTTAAGAAAAAGGATAATAGTTAGGGGGGCATCCTTTTAGGTGAGTTTGTTTTCTTTTTTAATTGTCAAAATACCCTGTTTTTCTGGAGCCTTCAAAATCTTCGTGAATGTCTTCTAAGGCAATTGTAAAACCTGTTTTCATTTCTTTTACAAAGCGTTTGAGTGCGTGTTCGACACAGGGAAAGGCAATATTATCCCAAGGAATATCCTTAGGATAATATAGTTTTACATCCAAGCTTTCAGCAGTGGCTGTGAAGTGTTTGACATCCAACTGCGCTCTAAAAATGGTGTAAACCTGTGAGTTGCTAATGGTGTTGTAGATGCCAAAAAACTCGACATTTTTGAGTTTTGCTTCGGTTTCTTCAAAACACTCACGGCGAGCACCCGCTTGCACGGTTTCGCCTAATTCCATAAATCCAGCAGGTAAAGTCCAAGTTCCGTAACGTGGCTGGATTGCACGTTTAGCTAATAATATTTGGCCCTCGTGTTCAACAATCACACCCGTGATAATCTTTGGGTTTTGATAATGAATAGCCTTGCATTGAGTGCAAATAGCGCGTTTGTGGTCATCGGATGCTGGGATTTTATATTCCACTTTGGCACCACAATAATTGCAAAATTTTATTTTCATGTCTTTTGCTTAATCTCCCTCTTCTTCGATACGCGCCAATCGGACTCCACGTTCGTCTTTTATTAATTGCATGGAATCTAAATGGCTGTTTTCTTCCTCAACGATAACATTAGAAATAATATTCTCAGGTGTTGCTGTTGTTGATTTTTGATTCTCAGGGTTGAAATGTATGATTTGTTTCCAACAGCGAGTAATATTATCGCCAAATATCAAGACTAAATCATTTTCATTTGCGGTTGATAAGGCGTATTCTACGGCTTGTGTCTCATCGGCAATTATCTGAATTTTGTTTTCTGCAACGCCAGAATCTAATAACTGTTGTTGCAACATCAAAGGCACTTCTCGCTCATCACGTCCACGGCGGTTATCATCGGCTTTTAAAATGTAATTGTCAAAATGCCCTGCAGCTTCTGCCGCGATGGCTTTGATGTCTTCATCGCGTCTATCACCTGGAGCCGCTAAAATAACCGTTTTTTCACCTTTGACTTCAAATCGGTTGATGGTTTGGCAAACCACTTTAATGGCGGCTTGGTTATGACCGTAATCCAGTATAACTTTGTAAGGGTGTTCATCGTATTGATTCATGCGTCCTGGGGCTTGGAAGAAGGTGGCATCAAAGGTTCGTAGTCCATGTCTAATTTCATCCAAATCTTTTTTCATCGAATAGGCAAGGGCAGCAGCAAACATGGCATTTTGTACATTGTGTGTGGCTTTGCCTTCAATGGTTGCAGGAATTAAGTGCGTCCACAATAAAGGAATGTGTGCGCCATTATCGTAAATGGTAATCATATCGCCGTTGATGCCTTGCTCAAGTACAAATGCCATGCCACCGTGTTTAATGTGTTCTTTTACCAGTTGGTGACCTGGATTCATGGTGACATAACAGACTTTTTCTGCTTGGGTATGGTCAGCCATTTCCAGACACAATTGATCATCAGCATTAAGCACAGCAACATCTTTTGCCACTTCTACAACAACACGTTTGGCTTCGGCTAATTGTTCTAAGGTGTTGATTCCTCGAATCCCCAAATGGTCTGATGAAATATTTAAACAGGCAGAGACATTGGTTGAGCTATAACCCAATCCAGCGCGAACAATGCCGCCTCTAGCGGTTTCTAAAACGGCAATATCGACTGTTGGGTCACGCAAAACAATATGCGATGCCATGGGACCTGTCATGTCACCTTTTACGGTTAATCGCCCATCAATATAGACACCTTCGGTTGCCGTATTGCCAACGATATGTCCGCACGTTTTTAAAATGTGTGAGAGCATTCGTGCCGTGGTTGTTTTGCCGTTTGTTCCTGTAATTGCAGCGATAGGGATGCGACTTGGCGTGCCTTCAGGGAATAACATGTCGATGACCTTGCCGGCTACGTCTCGGGGTTTTCCTTCTGAGGGTGCTACGTGCATTCTAAAACCGGGTGCGGCATTGACTTCACAAATACCACCGCCAATATCTTTGTAAGATTGAGATATATCATCAGTTAAGAAATCAACACCACCAACATCCAAACCAACGGCTAAAACAGCACGTTCTGCCATTGCTCGATTATCAGGATGCACTTCATCGGTGACATCAATTGCCGTTCCACCAGTTGAAAGGTTAGCAGTTGAACGCAAATAAAAGACTTCGTCCTTTGGTAAAACAGTGTTTTTTGAGTATCCTGCTTGTTCAATGAGTAATTTAGCTTGCCTATCGAACTCTAAATTGGTTAGGACTTTTTCGTGTCCAACACCTCGTCTTGGATCTGAGTTAACGATTTCAACCAACTGCTCAATGGTGTGATTGCCATCACCAACAACATGCCCTGGGACGCGTTTTGCCACAGCCACTAATTCGCCATTAACCACTAACATTCTGTGGTCATAACCCGTAATCATTGATTCAATTAAGATAGCTCGGGAGTTGCCTTTTTCACGTGCAAAGGCAAAAGCGGATTCGATTTCATTGTCTTCGTTTATATCAATGGTAATTCCTCTTCCATGGTTTCCATCTAAGGGTTTCACCACTACAGGATAACCCATGCGTCGCGCCATTCGTATCGCTTGTCGTGGCGAATAAACCAGCTCTTGTCGTGGTAATGGTAATCCTAAGTCTTTGAGTAATTTGTGTGTATCTTCTTTATCGCATGAAATTTCTACCGCAATGTGGGTGGTTTTTGAGGTAATAGTGGCTTGAATACGTTGTTGAAATTTGCCATGACCAAATTGCACTAAAGAGTATTCGTTTAATCGTAACCATGGAATACCGCGAGCTTCAGCGGCTTTTACTATTGAAGCCGTTGAAGGGCCGAGTTCCTTTCGTTGGGCGAAACGAATAAAAGTAGTTTTTTCGTCCTCAAAATCAAAATCACTATCAATGACATCTTGCAGTTGTGATTGTAATTCACTAGGCATTAAAGAGTAGAGCAGTTGTCTAGCAATTCGGGCGGCCTCCAATCCAACATCACGCTGTTTGTATTGGAATACCATGTTGTAACAACCTGGTTGATCATCTATAGAGCGAGTTTTACCAAAAGTGACATCAGATCCTGCCATGTTTTGCAATTCTAAAGTTGCGTGCTCTAAGATATGCCCCATCCATGTGCCACCGTCTTCACGTAAACGACGAATAAACCCGCCTTCGACACCATAAGAGCAGCCGTGTTCTTTTAAGCATGGTAAGCTTTGGATTAAACCATTAATAAATTCATCACCAATTTTAGCCGATGGCCATTGTTCTAAAATACCCAAATCCAATTGCTGCCTGATTACAGGAAAATGGGCGTATAAATTGGGTCCAACATAAACATTGGTTGATAATATTTTCATTCGTTATTTCTCTCTCTTTATTGTTGCTAAACTGTTTCTCTTAATGTTTCTTTACTCCGCAAATGCTTCTCGTGTATTAATGTCGTATTTTGCCCCTTCACCCAATACATGTACAGTCATACCAATCAAAGTGAGGTTTTCCCTGTGGCGAGCATCATGCATGGAAGAATGGGTTAATCGGGCAGGGTCGACAACGGTAATGCTGCCTGCACCCACCACTTCAAAAATACCTTGTGGATTAATAAAGGCAGCGGTGTCTTCATCAATACCAATTCCCGATATAAAAGGATTGTAGGATAGAGCTGTCATTAAACGACCAATTCTATCACGTTGCCTAAAGTGTTGGTCAACAATGAGTTTATTGGTTAACCCCAGTCCCGGAGCCATGGTTGCTCCATCTTCTGTCGGTGTAGGGCCGGCTTTTCCGCCTGCTATCATGTGTTCGGTAACAATAGCAGCACCAGCGGATGTGCCCGCAACGTGAATCCCATTTGCATTGAGTGACCGAATAAGTTTTGCAACGGGTGTTCCTCCCAAAATTGTGGACAAACGCAATTGATTTCCACCAGTAATAAAGATACCCGTAGCCCGTTTTAACTTGCCTTGGATGCGGTCTTTAAAACAATCTTCACGTTCATCCACTCTTATGTACATGGCTTTGCCGCCCAGGCGTTCAAAAATTTCCACGTATCGCGGTCCAGTATCAGCCAGTTGTGATGCCGTTGGGATAATTAAAATCTTGGCTTTTTTGCCACCTGATAATTCCCAAAAGCGTTTAAGAATTGTCATGTCGTTTTCTTTGTCTTCAGCACCGCCAATTGGAATTATCCAACCACGGTCTACGTTTTGTACAGCTTCTGCTGGGCACATATATTTTCCTCTTATAAATTATTATATTTCCGTAAATAGAAATTCCCCCTAATTCACGGCAATGTTTTATTGTTCAAAACCACCTTTTTTAATGGTTTTATAATTCTTTTGATGCCATTTTCCTAATGCCATCACGGATTCTATTTTGTTTTCATTGTCCAATATGATTAAGTCGGCATCTTTACCAACTTCAAGAGTTCCTTTGTTGTTTAAACGCAATAATTTTGCCACATTGCTGGTAAATACTGGCATGACTTCATCCAATTTATAGCCTTCATCCAATAATTCTTTAAGTGTGTCACTCAGTAATGTGCAACGACCATAGTCCAAATGCAGCAATTCACCTTGTGCATCAAAATGCGGCAAACAACCACCGCCATCAGATGAAATAGTGAACTTTTCTTTATTAAAGCCACCTTTCATGTAAATTCTAAAGGATTCGGCTGCGGAATATTCGTCATCACTATCGGTAGCAGGAAAAGCAGTGACGTCAATGTTAATACCACGCTTTGTGAGTTCACAGGCTTGCTCGAATAATGGTATATTACGATTGCAATGAGTTGGATTTAAAACACGGGCTGGTATTTCGGTTTCCTCGAGTAACTTTTCAATCAAATCCAATTTACGAGAACCATCACCTAAATGAAAATGCACAATACCCGCCTTCCCAGTCATGAGTCCAGCGACATGCACATCACCTGCGATGCGAGCGATTTCATCAAAAGTTGGTTGCGAGGAACGGTGGTCAGAGATAGCAAGTTCTCCCACGCCAATAATCGGTTCAATATGAACCATGTCTTTGCGAACACTGCCAGTTAATGTTGATAAAGGAATGTGATAACCACCGGTATAACACCAAGCACTCAAACCTTCTTCGCGCAGCGCATAAACCTGAGCAATAACTGATGAGGTATTGCGTGTGGTGTCATCTGTTCCAAGTAAGCCAATGACCGTTGTGACACCTGCTTTTGTGTATTGCGATAAATGCAGAGCAGGGACTTTGGTTTTAAATCCAGCCTCTCCACCACCGCCTGTAATGTGCGCATGGGCATCAATAATGCCAGGAACAACTCTTTTGCCAGCAAAGTCATGGTCGCTAGCAAGTAAACTTGAATCAATCACAATTGCTTTTGTGCTGATTTTAACAATTTTTCCAGCCGCAACCAAGATATTACAAACCCCTTGACTGCTGGGCGAATAGAGAGTGACATTATTTAATCGATGAAGCATTTCTGAAATGGTGTTTAGTAAATTGTTATGTTACAACAAGCAGAAATTGAACTCTAGGAATTTTAGTTAAATCCTAATGATGAATTGATTTTTACCCAAATCACTATATAAACACACTAACCAAATCCCTGAAAATTGAAGTAAAATTCTTGGTTTTTTAAATCGATGGAGTTGGAGCATTTGATTAGAGTTCAATCTTCTGTTAAGTTATTTACATGATACTATTACCAACATTAAAGTTAGTTGAAATTCAACAATACTTTATTGGGCAAACGGTAAAATCAAATACTCTGATCCAAATGGCACAAAGCTAACGGTTGCTAGCATGATTTTGATGTTTTTGAAAACCTTTATATATCTTTGTTTCATGCGGTTTTCAAGTATGAAAAAGTGGCTTAGCTTAGCAGTATTCATATCTGCTCCTTTGACTCCTTTAACTGTAATGATTTAAAACATGAAAAAACTTATTGAAAATAGAAAAACATTTACGTTGTTATGGTTGCCAATCATATTTGCTCTTTATTATCTTGATGAAACAGTCTCAATCTCAAGAAATAAACAGCTAGTTGTGGGAATGCTGTCATTTATTTTTTATCTGCTTATCTCTTGTCGTTTACTGCTTTTAAATTTCAACCGTAAATTATTGTATGGTTTTATATTTATAATTACCATTCATTTTATAATGGGAATGATAGGTTTTTTAATTAATTCAAGTAATGTTATATTTTCATTAGTTTCGATTAACGCTATGGCTGTTATCATTTTAGTCTTGGTTTGTTATCTACTAATACTATATTGCTGTTTGTATGCTATTTTTACAAAAAATAGAGCAATGATATAAGGAAGCTGTCATCGAAATTAGTCCTGAATTACGGTATTATGTCGCGGGGTTAATATAAGGATTTAGCTTTAATACTAATAGAGTTAAAAATATTCACAAACATGTCCTATTTTGTTACTTAATTTCGTATTGATTAGTAAGTGGCAAGATAATTGCCTTTTATGCATAAATATAGTTCGATTTAAGTGATGGAAGTCACAAAAAAAATAAAAGTGCATTTTTTATGTGGGATTAATTTTGGCAAATAGGTATTGTGAGTGAAACGTTAAAGTCATGGTAAATAGTGTTCAATTGGCTCTTACAATAAAAATACTACAACATTTGTAGGAAATTTGCCATAGTCACACCACATAAGGTCAGTGTATAATGAATACCAATGGGGAATATCTATGAAAAAAATTATAATTAAACTATTACTTATTTGTTATTTGAGTGCCACAACTTTAGCCGTGAATGCTATTGATTTAGAGATAACTAATGCTTCAATATCACCTGATCCTTTGGTTGCAAATACGCCGTATGTTATTTCAGCTACTTTTGAAAACTTAACTGGGGCAAATTTACCTCAAGATGCACAGTTTGTAGATGTTTCTATTACAGGTTTTAATTTGACTAATATTGACGTTGGTAATCCTATCGCTGCTAACTCAATTGGTTGGAGTTGCAGTTATAATCAATTCACTAATAGTATTGATTGTTCACAATCATTTAGCACAGGTGGTTTTTCGCCTGGTACCACTCAGGCTTTTAGTGTGCAGATAAATCCAGGATCAGCTGTTGTTAACCCAGATAATTTTCATATTGAAATGTTTGATAATGGACTTGGAGATGAAACGCCTCCAAATAACAAAGTAGATGTTCCTGTTGGCGTAGCTTCACCTAACAGTATTACTATAACTAAAGCTTCCAACCAATCAAGTTATGTTTTAGGTGATGATGTTATTTACACCATAACAGTTGAAAACACATCTCTGACAGATAGTTTTTTTGATTTAGAAATTACTGATGTATTACCTGCTAATTACCTTGATTTAAGCTCTTCAAATGTATCGGTAGTAGTCAATAATTTAATTGGTACATCTACCTTTACATGTGTATTTGGGGCCATAATTGATGCGGTTTCTTGTGATAATATAACATCCAGTAACTTTTTTAATCCGGGAGATAGGGTTGAGATTGTCATCACCACAACTGCAAATGCATTAGGGAACTCGATTCCAAATACAGCAATTTATTCAAGTCTCTCTTTTGCTGTTAGTGGAAGTTCATCTCCCGCCTTAATCGATATTACACAAGCTACACCTGTAATTAGCCCTACATCACTCTCGGTTCAAAAGAGTGTGTCCCAAAATGGTGTGCAGGTCAGTGAAATTGAAAAAGGTTCGTCTTTCCAATACGAGGTTGTGGTGACTAATACAGGCAATTCGGCTCTCTACAGTTTCTCGGTTATTGATTCTATGCCTCAAGGAGTTGTTGTGGATAATATTGTCACACCTGCTGGTATGACCTGCAATAATCAAGGACAGACTTATTCGTGTAATTATCCCCAGTCATTAGCAACGAATTCTTCTTTGCAGATTATTTATCAAGTCACGGATGCGAGTGATGCTAATACAACTTCTTTGTTAAATACGGTTAGAGTCGTGAGTTTTAATGCTCAGGAAAAATCAGATGAAGTGCTTGTTGATTTAATAGGTATTAACCCTAACCCTAATAGCAGTTACACGTTAGAAATAAATGATGATGTTGATCCAGTCGAAAAAGGTGTTGATTATAATTATACAGTGACGTTAAATAATACTGGGAATACCGCAGTAAATGCCGTTGATTTTGATATTGATATTCCATCCAATTTAAATGTAAATTCTGTTGTTACCTCTGGTGTCAATTGTTCTGCAATAAGTTCTGGATTAAATTGTCAATCAACCCAAACAAATTTTGTTTTAAATCCTGGTCAACAAATGGAGGTCGTAACAATCAATGTTATTAGTGATGCATTTGTGGGTGATGTCTTTGTTCAAGTATCTGCCAATGGAAGTGTAGCAATATTAGATACAGAAACGACAACAATTATCGAGCCTATTGTCAGTAAAGCAGATTTGTCTGTGGCAATACTTAACACTCAAATGGTAACTCAAGGTGGAAGTACCCGTTTTGATGTGGCGATACAAAATACCGCTTTATCAGCAGTTAAACCTATTGTATCTATAGAGTTAAGCGGACTTATCGAAAATGTCAGTATTGTACAAAATAGTATTTGGGATTGTAATGTTAATGGTGTTAATACCAGCTGTGAGTTTCTTGGAGATAATATGCAAACAGGGCACAGTTCCACAATTCAGGTTAATATTGATTTAGCTCGGGTGAGTTTGCAGTCAGAAGACATTGCAATTTCAGCAACGATTCTCTCAACCACCGAAGATGAAAACAATGCAAATAATTCTGCAACAGCACTTATTAGTGTAGATGGTACACCAACTGAGGGAGACATATTATCTGCACTTCGTTCTGCACTTGATGGAAAGGCAAATCAACAGGTTAATCGAGCAATTCAAAATGTAGCAAGTTATTGTGAGGTCAGTTACTTTAAGGCGTTAGAGGGTTTATGTTCTGATTTGTATGAAACAGCATTAAATGGTGATGGCGAAACGATTAATACTGTGATGGAACAAATTACCCCCAATGAAGTTATTGGTCAGTCAACTTCCATTGCAGAAATTGCAACGGCACAGTTTAGAAACATTGGTTCTCGACTGTCTCAATTAAGAGCAGGTGGGGGCAGTGGTTTTAGTTCTACAGGATTAAATGCAACTTATGGAAATGGTAGCCTGCCAATTGGGATGCTGGCATATTTAAATAATTCAGCGGATGAATCATCAGGTATTGACGTAAAAAATGATTTTATTTCACCTTGGGGATTCTTTGTAAATGGTACGATTTCAATGGGTTCACGTGATGCCACAGGTAGAGAACTTGGTTTTGACTTTGATTCCTACGGTTTAACAGCTGGTGTGGATTACCGTTTGTCAGCTAATAAAGTTGTTGGTGTGGCTTTAGGCTATGCTAATTTTGATTCAGATATTGATGGTCAAGCCAAATTAAAATCAACAGGCTTAACTTTAACTGGGTACGGATCTTTTTACGTCAATGACAATTTTTATGTTGACGCTCGTATCAGTGTTGCCAAACCTGACTTTGATCAGTCTAGAAAAATAGAATTTACTCTTGGAGATACAACAGTCTCAAGGGTGGCAAGTGGTTCGACTTCAAGTAATCAATATTCCGTTGCCATGAGTGCAGGGTATAACTTCTACAAAAATTCTTGGAATATTACGCCAAATGGTTCTTTTCGATACATCAATACATCAATTGATGGCTTTACCGAAACTGGAGCAGGGGGATTTAATTTTAATTATTCTAATCAAGATTTAGAATCCATGATTTGGTCGGCAGGTATTAGGGTATCAAAAGCAATAAGTTTAAAAAATGGTGTAATAACACCTCAGTTTGATTTTGATTATAACTACGAGAGTTTAAATGATGGTAACGATATAGAAGCACGATTTGTTACAGCACCTTTAGGTGAAGTGTTTATTATTGAAACAGATTCGCCTGATCGAACTTATGGATCTGCAGGTCTAGGTTTTGCCTATATTTCATCCAATGGCAAACAAGCATATATAAATTATAGAAGTGTACTTGGGCTAGAAGGATTTAGCCGAGGGACATTTAATCTAGGGGCAAGGTTTGAATTTTAAGTCAAATCACCCACTTTTAACCAAGGGGAACACTATGAAAAAAGAAACGATAATAGCAAAAAAGAGTAAAACAAATAAGCTATCATTAATCAGCTTACTTTGTTTGATAATTGTTGGTAGTGGTGCACCTATTGAACAATCGTTTGCCAGAGGTAAAATCACACCTGACCAGTTGTATATTGTGGATTGTTTGTTGCCACCTCAAGTGAGACAATTGGGCTCAAACTATACTTATTTGGCTCCACGAAAACCGGCTCGGTTAAGTGCGCGTGATTGCGCGGTTAGAGGTGGAGAGTACGTGGCGTACGATAAAGCCAGTTTTTCCAGTGTTGCTAAAATGTGGTTGCCAGAAGCACAAGGCGGAAACCCAAAAGCTCAATCCTACCTCGGTGAGTTGTATGAGAAAGGTTTGGGTGGAACACCTGATTATAAAGCTGCTGCGATGTGGTATCAAAAAGCGGTGGATCAAGGTTATACGCCAGCCATGTTGAATTTGGGTAATTTATATGAGCAAGGGTTGGGTGTAGAACAAGATAAAACAAAAGCCATTAACCTTTACCGACAAGCCTCAGGGATTACGGATTCAAATTTAGAGATTGTTACTGAACAAAATTTGCGAGAAAGGCGTGCAAAAGAACACCAAAGAATTCAGTTGCTCAAACAAGTCTCTGGGTTAAGAAAACAATTGTCAGAAGTAAAAAGTGATTACGACTTAACTAAACGTTATGTTGAACAATCAAATATAAAACTCAAAGATTTACAAGCACAACTAAAAAACAATAAAGGTAATAACTCAATCTTGCAAAAAATTGCTAATTTAAAGGCGGAATTAAATAATAAAAACAATGAGTTATCTAAACAAAATAAAGTAATAAACACCTTGGTTTCTAAAGTGAGTGAACAAGCAACGCGTGATGATGTGGCGCAAAACACTAAAGAATCGGGCATTAGCATTCTAAATCCAGATGTATTTTTAACACGTGGCATTAACACAATGGCAATGCCTGCAGATGCAGTTAAATTTAAGTTTATGGCAAGTGTCACCCCTCCAGAAGGCGTTGTTGCTCTAAAAGTTAATAATCAAGACTACACAAAAACCATGACGGATGGAGGCGTTTTTGAAAGCACAGTTGAACTAAAAAATGGAGACACACCTGTAAGTATTGTTGCCATTAGAAAAGATGGCACACGAAACATCGAACAGTTTGTTGCAATTAGGAATCAGTTCAAACCAGTAAAAGCTCGTAAATTTGATGAGTTATTTACTCGACGTTTACGCAATGATTTGGGTGATTATTTTGCTTTAGTTATTGGTAATGATGAATACAATAATTTGGATAATTTGCAAACCGCATCATCAGATGCCAAGGAAATTGCGAAAATTTTAAAGAAACGTTATGGATATAAGGTTAAATTATTAATTAATGCGGATAAAATGACGATGTTAAAAGCATTAACTGATTACAATAAAAAATTAGGCAAGTTTGATAACTTAATGGTTTATTACGCAGGTCATGGTTTAATTGATGAGAAGACAAAGCAAGGGTATTGGATACCTACCGATGCCTCTGCAACAGATAAATCCACTTGGATTGCAAATAAACGCATCAGTGATTTTATGGCAAATATGAAAGCCAAGCATGTAATGGTTGTAGCGGACTCGTGTTACTCTGGTACTCTTTCTGGCTCTGCCATTTCGCCGTTACCTGATGATATTGAAAGTGAAGACATTTTATTTACTTCGCGTGTAAAAGCTCGAACAGTTTTGACTTCTGGTGGCTTGCAACCAATCTTAGATAGTGGTGGCAATGGTCATTCAATATTTGCCTCAGCTTTTATTGATACCTTAAATGAGAATGATGGTGTTATGGAAGGATACCGTTTGTATAAAGCCATGAGTCAGCAAGTTAAATTACGTTCAAGCTTAGCGGGTTTGGAACAAGTTCCTGAATACAGTGCAGTCAAACACGCAGGGCATGAGGGCAGTGAGTATTATTTCTTACCAAAGAAAATTTGATTATAAGTTATAGAGACCTTTGCATAACTCGTGGTACGTGTTAAAAAGTTGCAAAAAACACCACTCTGCGTTAAAAAATTCGCAAAAAATCCTTCTGGAAAGGATTTTCACGTTAGCCCACGCATGTGGGTGAGTATCATGGATGATACGAATAAATAGCGGGCTATTTGACTCATTTTTTGCCTTGATTGGAGCTTTTTTATTCTTTTTTCAATCATCCCAGAGTTAGTTATGCAAAGGTTTCTTATATTGTTAGCATTAAAAAAGGTTGGGAAATCCCAACCTTTTTTACTTTGCGAAAGAATAAGAAACTTTAATTCATCTTATGAATTGCACGTTTATCAACACTTAATGCCGCTTCATGTACCGCTTCAGAAAGAGTTGGGTGCGCATGAATAATGCGTGCCAAATCCTCAGCACAACCTTGAAACTCCATAGTTACTACACATTCAGCAATCAATTCAGATGCGTTGGCACCAACAATATGAGCGCCAAGTAACGTATCTGTTTCTTTATCAGCCAACAATTTAACCATACCCTGTGGTTGGTTCATGGCAACAGCTCGACCAATAGCTGCAAACGGGAAAGTGCCGACGTTATATTCTACGCCTTCATCTTTGAGTTGTTGTTCTGTTTTACCAACCCATGCCATTTCTGGTTCTGTATAGATAACCCAAGGAACAGTATTAAAATCTATATGTCCATGTTGACCAGCGATGCGTTCTGCAACGGCAATTCCTTCTTCACTGGCTTTGTGAGCTAGCATAGGGCCACGTACTACATCGCCAATTGCCCAGATGTTACTTGCTGTGGTTTGGCATAAGTCATTGACTTGAATTTGACCACGGTCAGTTAATTCAACACCGCAATTTTCACTCAGTAAGTTTTCAGTATTCGATTTACGACCCACGGCAACCAATAGCTTATCGAATATTTCTGTGGATTGTTCGCCATTTTTCTCAAAAGTTACTTCGACTTTACCATTGACAATGTTAGCCGCTTTGACAAATGTCTTTAAGCGAATATCCATTTTTTGTTTTTTAAATTCGCGTCCAGCCACTTTTGCGATGTCTTTATCTGCTGCGGCGAGTAGTGTGTCCATTGCTTCAAATATGACTATTTGAGAACCCAAACGCCCCCAAACACTTGCCATTTCAAGTCCGATGACTCCTGCACCAATAATGCCAAGTTTTTTTGGTGTTTCATCGATATTCAATGCACCTGCATTATCGACTATTAAATCATTATCAATAGTAACATTTGGAATAGAAAAAGGAGTAGATCCTGTTGCGATAATTATATTTTTAGCTGTTACTGTGGTGCTTTTTTCACCTTGGGTAAGCTTGACTTGATTATTGCCTAATAAAGTAGCTGTTGCATGGGAAGCCTTAACTTTATTGGCTTTAAATAATCCCGCAATACCACCGGTAAATTGTTTGACAATGGCATCTTTTCGGCCAATCATTTTATTTACGTCAATCTTTGCATTTTCAAAGCTTATGCCATGATTATGGTAATCGTGTTGCATGTGAGCAAAGTTTTTTGAGGAATCAAGCAAGGCTTTTGAAGGAATGCAGCCAACATTTAAGCAGGTTCCACCAAGGGCTGGTTTGCCATCTTTACCAATAAAATTATCAACACATAAAGTGCTTAAACCCAATTGTGCAGCTCGAATGGCAGCAACGTAGCCACCAGGGCCTCCACCAATAACGACGACATCGTATTGTTCTGACATGTTATTTCTCCTAAAGGTTAAGCAATAAACGAGCGGGATCTTCCAACGCGTCTTTGATTGCAACTAAGAATAAAACAGCATCCTTTCCATCAATAATACGGTGATCGTAAGTCAAAGCAATATACATCATTGGACGTGCAACAATCTCGCCGTCGAGGACAACTGGGCGTTGTTTTATTGTGTGCATGCCTAAAATAGCACTTTGTGGTGCATTGAGTATTGGTGTTGACATTAATGAACCGAAAGTTCCTCCATTGGTAATGGTGAATGTTCCGCCTTGTAAATCATCCATGCCTAACTTTCCATCGCGTGCGGCAATGGCATAGTCCATGATTTGTCTATCAATATCGGCTAAGCCCATGGTGTCTGTGTATTTAAGTACTGGCACAACCAAACCACGTGGTGAGGCAACAGCAATACCGATGTGATGATTTTTGTTGTAAATTATATCGGACCCTTCGGTTGCGGCATTTATGATTGGAAATTTCTTCAACGCTTCTGTTGCGGCTTTAACAAAGAAGGACATTAGACCCAATTTAACACCATGCTCGGCAATAAATTCTTCTTTGTATTTCTTACGAATATCCATAACGGCCTGCAAATCAACTTCATTAAAGGAAGTCAACATCGCCGCTGTGGATTGTGCTTCAATCATTCGGTTAGCCACCATTTGACGTAAACGACTCATTGGCACACGTTCTGTTGCTGGCGTGTTGGCAACATCTAATGCATTGGGTTTTGTGATTCTTCCACCGCGACCAGTGCCTGTTATTTGTGATACATCAATGCCGTTTTCACTCATTATTTTACGAGCAGCAGGAGAGGCTCCCGCAGTATTTGTGTTCGTTTGAGGGGTTGGAGCAGCTGCTGTTGGAGTTGGTGAGGAAGCAGGAGCAGCATCAACTGGTGTAGCACTTTCTTGTGCTACCTCAGCAGGAGCTTCCCCTTCTTCAAATTTCGCCAATACTTGATCGGATAATACGGTTTCTCCTTCACCTTGGATTATTTCTTTTAAATAACCATCGGCAGGGGCAGGCACTTCTAGTACCACTTTGTCGGTCTCTAAATCGACAATATTTTCGTCTCTGGCAACAAAATCACCGGGTTGTTTGTGCCATGTGGCAACGGTTGCATCAGCTACTGACTCAGGAAGAACAGGAACTTTAATTTCAATACTCATTTTTTACTCCGCATCGATGTTGGAACCACGTTGCCCATTAATGGCTTCGTGAACTAATTGTGTTTGTTGTTTGGCATGTGCTTTTGATGAACCCACAGCAGGAGAGGGCGAATGCGCTCGTCCAGCATAATGTAAGAACTTATTGCCATGCTTGTGATTTTTAATGCAATATTTTAAATGGTGGCGAATTTGGAACCATGCACCTTGATTGATGGGCTCTTCTTGGCACCAGATGAAGACATTGCAATTCTTATAATTGTCTATGTAATTAATTAACAGTTTACGTGGGAATGGATAGAGTTGTTCTACACGTAAAACAGCGACTTTTTCATTTGGGTTGGCTTCTAACTCATTGATTATGTCATAATAAACTTTGCCCGCACATAAAATAACACGTTCGACCTTATCATTTTTTACGCGTCTATCAGGAATAACATTTTGGAACTCTCCCTCCAACAATTGGGATTTGTCGGACGCAGCGCCTTTGTATCGCAACAGACTTTTGGGTGTCATAACTATCAAAGGTTTGCGGACTTTTCGTAACATTTGTCTGCGCAACATATGAAACATTTGAGCTGGGGTTGATGGTATGCACACTTGCATGTTATTAACCGCACACAATTGTAAATACCGTTCTAAACGAGCTGATGAATGCTCCGGCCCCTGACCCTCAAAACCATGAGGTAAGAACATAACCAGTCCACAAAAACGTCCCCATTTGGCTTCTCCAGAGGAAATGAATTGATCAATAACAACTTGTGCACCATTAGCAAAATCACCAAATTGTGCTTCCCATACAATCAAAGCGTTGGGTTCGGATGTTGAATAACCGTATTCAAAAGCCAAGACAGCCTCTTCAGATAAGACGGAATTAATGATAGAAATGCGCGCTTTGTCTTTTTCTAAACTTTTAAGTGGCATATAGGATTCATCTTGAGTAACATTATGAATCACTGCATGGCGATGGAAAAAAGTACCGCGTTGTGAATCTTGCCCATCAATCCTGATTTGATAGCCGTCATTTAAAATGCTTGCATAAGCCATGGTTTCTGCAAAGCCCCAATCCATTTTCAACTCACCATCCATCATTTTCACACGATCTTGGTAGATTTTTTTAATGCGGTTATGGGGTTTAAAATGTTCAGGAATTGCAGTGATTGCCTTCGAAAAACGTGCAAATTGTTCTGTATTTATAGTGGTATCAACCTTATCAGACAGGTGTCCGCCAATATAAGGAGACCAGTCTACATGGTACTCGTCTTTGACCATGGCTTTAGAGAGTTCAACAACAGGGCGACCTTCATCCAGTGAATCGCGGTAACCTTCGACTAAAATTTCTGCGTGCTCTTTAAATATGACTCCCTGGGCTATTAATTTGTCCGCATAAATTTGACGTGGAGACGGGTGTTTTTTAATTATCTTATACATAATAGGTTGAGTTGCAGAAGGCTCATCCGCTTCATTATGACCATGTTTGCGGTAACACACCAAATCAATTACCACATCTTTGTGAAACTTCTTTCGGAAATCTGCCGCTATTTTGGTAATATAAGCAACCGCTTCGGGATCATCTCCATTAACATGAAAAATGGGTGCCTGCACCATTTTGGCAACTTCGGTACAATAACCAATAGTGTCTTGGTCTAAAGCATGAGTGGTAGTAAATCCAATTTGGTTGTTGATCACAATATGTATAGTTCCGCCAACGAAATAACCCTCATCTTGTGACATGTTAAACAATTCCATGTTAACACCTTGTCCTTCAATGGCGGCATCACCATGAATTAAGACGGGTAACACTTGCTTACCAAAAACGTCATTATTACGTCTGAATTGGCGTGCTTTAGCCGAGCCCAATACCACTGGGTTGATGATTTCTAAGTGAGATGGATTAAACGCTAATGCGACATGCACATCGCCCGCTTCGGTAGGTATGTCAGAAGAAAAGCCCATGTGGTATTTGACATCGCCAGAATTAACATTGTCGTATTCTTTATCATAAATACCATCAAATTCTTTGAATAAATCTTGAGCAGATTTGCCCAAAGTATTAACCAGAACATTCAAGCGTCCACGATGAGCCATTCCGATAACAATTTCTTTAATGCCTTGTTTTCCAGCATGCAAAATAAGTTCGTTTAGCTGAGGAATGAGTGAATCGCCACCTTCAAGTGAAAAACGTTTTTGACCCACATATTTGGTGTGAAGGTAACGTTCCATGCCCTCTGCTTTAGTGAGCTCCTCCAGTAAACGGTGTTTTTCATCTTCATTTATAGGAAACTTGTCTTGTACTGACTCAATGCGTTGCTGAATCCATTCACGTTGTTCAATGTCATTAATATGCATATACTCATAACCAACATGTTTGGTGTAAGTGTTTTTAAGTACAGCAATAATATCCTTAAGTTTCATGCGATTATCTGCAACAAGAGACCCTGTTGAAAAGGTTGTTTCCATATCCGAATCAACTAAATTATGATAGCTGGGATCCAAATCAGAAACGGCAGGACGAGGGCGGTAATGTATTGGATCAACATCCGCTTGTTTATGCCCTGCCACACGATAGGAGTTAATTAAACGCAGTACAGCCGCTTCTTTTTGCATGTCTTCGGCGGAATGAATAGCCGATTCTGCCATAGGTGGCAACTGTGCTGCGGCTTCAAATTGCTCGAGAATAGGTAAATGACGTATATCTTTACCTGTGTTATCGGTTAATTTATCAAAAACTGCTTGCAGTTCCTTTGATACGCTGTTTCTATCGACCAAATAATCATCATAAAACGATTCGAGCCAACTCGAATTAGTACCAAAAAATGGCGAAGACTGTTGTTGTGTTTTTATCCAAGATGTCACTTTATTGCCCTGTTTACAGAAAAGTTTTCAAAAGGCTATTATAACCAAATAAAAGATAGGATTAATCAAAAAGAGATTTAATTGCAAAAATAATCCGATAATTCATCAGAAAAATAAATAAGGGCATTTTTGATTGGTAATGGGATTCCTCCACCGTGTGCACACAAAGAGCCTTGTTCTAAAGTATTGAGTAAATCAGTAAATAATTCTGCATCAATTTTTTGTTTATTTTTAATTGCATTAAGCAATAATTCTTCACCTCTTTTGGTGCCTAATCGACAAGGAAAGCATTTGCCACAACTTTCATAAGCAGCAAATTCAAATAGGTGGTGCAGGTATTTAATCATTGGAAAATCAACAGGAATGCCGACAACAGAAGCATGACCCAGCAAAAAACCATTATTAGAAAAAGATTCAAAATCTAGTTGTAAGTCATTGATTTTATTGATTGGAATGATGCCACCTAGCGGGCCTCCAATTTGCAATGCTTTAATGTCTTTTGCAAAACCACCGCCACATTGTTCAAAAACATCAAGTAATGTTCTACCCATTTCCACTTCATAAATGCCTGGATGAGTAAAACAGGAATCCAGTGAAATCAATTTGGTTCCTTTAGATTTATCTGTGCCAATTGCGTTATAAAATTTGCCTCCTTTTGTGGTGATGCTGTAGAGACAGGCTAAGGTTTCCACGTTGTTGACAACCGTGGGTTTATTAAAGAGCCCTTGTTGAGTCGGGAAGGGTGGACGCACACGAACTTCAGGTCGTTGACCTTCGATAGAATTAATTAAAGCGGTTTCTTCACCACAAATATAAGCCCCTTGTGCTGAGATAATTTTAAATTTAAAGTCAAAATTTATTGATTCAATATAAGGGGCAAGTTGTTCTATGTTGTTTTTGATGGTTGCGATTGACTCAGGGTATTCTGCACGAATGTAAAGTATTCCATGGTCAGCACCGATTATATAAGCCGAAGCCAAAATACCAAATAAGACCAAAAGAGGTTGCTGTTCTAATAAATACCGATCCGAATAAGCACCCGCATCGCCTTCATCGGCATTGCAGATGATGTACTTTTGATCTGATTCAGCATTCATTGCTGAATCCAGTTTAAAGCTTATGGGAAACCCTGCACCACCTCGACCTCGCAAACTGGATATTTTGAGCTCTCCAAGAATCTCATTTTTGCCTTCAGTCATTAAGGCGTCAAAAGCGTTTATAAATTGGTCAATACTAATGGCTTTTCCTGTCAAAATTTGCGTACCTAAATTTCCAACCCTGTAATTATCTTTTACGGTATTTTTATTATCCATAACAACATTAATTTCAGCAGAATCCAACCCTGAATAATTGCGACCTTGGTAATGGAAAGCTGAGTTTTCATGGCAACGACCCAAGCAAGTCATGTGCCCAATTTGGGATGAGTCAAAATGTTGTTCTAAGTGTTGTGTTAATTGTTTTTGTGTACCCGCACACAAACAAGCCGAACCATTGCAGACATACACTTTTTTATCTCTATTTTCTGCTTTTAGAAAATCGTAAAAACTCACTGCACCATTGACCGAAGCTTTGCCAATTAAAAATTCGCGTGCAACTGCCTCTGTGTCAGGATTATTAGCGAAGCTTTCAAATAAGTTATCATCTAAACCCTTACGAGCCGATAGTTCGGAAATGTTTTTTGACATTGGATAAGTTGGGTCTTAAATAGTTATATTAAAGTTTCTATTATAACAATAGAGTTTCTAATTCTAAACTTGAAAATGGAATTATATTGACAATTTAAAAGTGTTACCTTAA
Organism: uncultured Alcanivoracaceae bacterium; assembly: GCA_947311585.1. Lineage (GTDB taxonomy): Bacteria > Pseudomonadota > Gammaproteobacteria > Xanthomonadales > Marinicellaceae > NORP309. The sequence continues at coordinate 46,862 of CAMZLQ010000002.1, forward strand.
TGTAAGGAAAGATTCAACTAAAGAGAATGCTATGAATGCATCAACTTTAACAACAAAAGAACAGGTAACAATTCCCAAAAATGCAAGGGATTTGTTGAAAGTAGAAAAAGGAGATAGAGTTGAATCATTTATCAACAGGGAAGAATATTTGTTAATTAATCATTTGGTTGTGTGAATTCGTTTGGGTTATGAAACAATGTTGTAACTCTTTAAAACTAAAAATAGTTAAAATTATTGCGATGATATTATCAACCGATTTATTTAAAATACAAAATTCTCAAGTAATAAGGCATGCTTTAAAAGAATATAAAAAAGGTGGTGCAGATTTTGCAGATTATGTGGTGGGAAGAATTAATAATTATAATCAATGGAAGTACACTATAATATTTGATAAAAAAGCAAGTTTGTTGAATTCATTTGAACTGCTTGCTGTAAACTCTGAGGGTCTTTATTAATGAAAAATATTTCTTCAACTCTGCGACTAATTTTGATTTTATGCATACCTGCTGTTTATTCTAAGTCCTTTGTTGCTTTAGATGTTGATTTAAAAGAATATATAGCAGAAGTCTCACCTTATATAAAACAGTATCCTCCACATTTTAAGAGTAAAAAACAACAAAAAAAAATAACCAAAAAAACTAAAAAAATAATTAGGAAGTTAAATAAACTGGACTTGAGTAAAGAGAATTCAGGTGATTTTTTAATTGATGCAGCACAAATTTATGCAATGGCACATAATTTAGATTTGGGAACTGGGTCAAAAGCAAGAGAAACCTTTGTTTTAGCTCTTAAATTGCAACCTGATAACAGTAAGGCTAATTATTTATATGGTATGTTCTTAATTTCTACCAACTTATATCAGTTAGAAAGTGAAAAATATTTACAAAAAGCCTATTCTTTAGGTATAGAAGATGCATTGTTTTCTTTGGGGATTTTGGAGTTAGGCAAAGGAAATAAGAAAAAGGGGATTAGTCTTTTAGAAGAATATTTAAAAAAGAATCCAGATAATTCTTATACCAAGAAACTAATAGATGCCGCCAAAACAAACAAAATAAAGTTTAATAAAAGCAAATGACATGTATTTCTATATTAAAATTTGAGGTTATCAAACACACCCCGCAAAGAGTAACTAAACTACAAGATTCAATCGCTATTGAATCTCCATTAGAAATACGTCTTGGTCACGATAAGGATAGTTTTCAAACCCTTGCTATTACCTTATGCTCACCTGACGAAATTGAAGATTTGGTTTATGGTCAATTATACAGTGAAGGCATTATCACCCAATGCAGTGATGTATTAAGTATTCAGGTGTTTGATAATGAACTGGGCTTAATTGCAGAGGTAATTCTATTAAAATCAATAGCTTATAATAAATACTTAAATAAACGTCACGGTATGATTCATGCCAGTTGTGGGGTTTGCGGAAAAACTGAAATTGATGATTTACTAACCTTTCAATACACAAAAAACAAACAGCCAATTAAAAGCTTATCCATACGCGAAATTTGCATGTTACCTGAAAAACTTTGCCAATCTCAGCTCGCCTTTAAAGAAACAGGTGGCGTGCATGCTTGTGCTTTGTTTGATGAAACAGGAGAATTGTTGTTGCTTAAAGAAGATGTCGGGCGGCACAATGCTTTGGATAAATTAATTGGTCGAGCCTTGTTGCAAAAATTATTGCCATTATCCAATAAAACGATACTGCTTAGTGGGCGAGTTAGCTTTGAATTGGTGCATAAAGCATTGATTTCGGGAGTTACAACTCTTGCTGCCATTGGTGCACCTTCGTCCTTAAGTATTGAGATTGCGCAGGCAAATAATTTACGGTTACTTGGTTTTGTGAAAAACACTGGTTTTAATGAATATTGCAATGGTAAAATAAGGTAATGAAATTACAAATTAAATTGATAGTTGTTTTACTGATTGTAAGTGCTTGGGTTGATGCACAACCTCGTGTGCGACCTGATAACTGGGCTCAGCTCATTATTAATGCAGAATTGGAAAATTTTTACCGAGTCTCTGACAAGCTTTACCGCAGTGAACAACCCGATAAGAAAGCTTTTAAAGAATTACAAAGCATGGGCATTACGCAAGTGCTAAATTTACGCAAGCACCATACTGACAGGGATGAAGGCAGAAATACTGCAATTAAACTTTATCACTTGCGTATGAGTGCTCGAAAGCTAACAGAATCTCAAGTATTTGATGCACTTAAAGTTATAAAAGAATCCCAAGGTCCAATTCTTATTCATTGCTGGCATGGTTCGGATAGAACCGGGGTTGTTGCAGCGGCTTACCGCATGGTCTTTCAGAATTGGACTGCTGCTCAAGCCATTGATGAGTTTAAAAATGGTGGTTTTGGTTATCATGAGTGGGCATTTCCCAATTTAGAAGAGCTGCTCAATCAGTTAAATGTAAAAAAAATACAAACGGCATTAGCTTTAAATCTAAAAAACACTCAGAAGTAATATAACTATGTTTGAAAAAATAAAACAAAAAATACAGCAATCCATTGAAAATGCTATCGATTTACAACAAAAAAAACAAGCAAAATTAGCCGAACATTATAATGATGAAATCGCATCCAAAACCCAATGGTCAGCCTTAAAAAAAGGAGGGACAAACTTTAAAACACACAAGCTAGTTCAACAATCTTCAAGCGTGTTAAAATACCAATTATCAACTGGAGGTCTATTGTTTATCGGTGTATTTGGACTGATTGGGGCAGGTGTTATGATTGCAGGATTATATGTGTTATTCACCACTTCTGAAATGTCGAGTTTATTTTTGGTGCTTTTTGGCTTAATTTTTTTTAGCGTTGCTGTTGTGATGTATTTGACCATGGGAAAACCAATCTATTTAGATCGTTCAATCGGCATGATGTATAAGGGCAACAACCCGCCTAAACTTTCAGGAATGCAAGATGAAAATGATAACGTGTACCTTAACAATATCCATGCTGTTCAAATTATAAAAGAATACGTGCGCTCGAATAAAAGCAGTTATTACAGTTACGAAATAAACTTAGTCATGAAAGACGCAACTCGGGTTAATGTTATTGATTTTGGCAATTATAAACAGATTAAAAAAGACGCTAAAATTATTTCACAATTTTTAGTTAAACCCCTTTGGGATTCGGTTGAATTAAGTTAGGGTTAATCAATTATTCAACCAGAACAATATAGCTTAAATAGATACCAAGTGGAAGCAAAACAAGGTAGATATTAATTGCTTTTTGGTAGGATTTTTTTAAATTTTTATCTTCAATATTAACGCGCATGCTGTTAAGCCAAATTAATTCCATTATTTGTAAAAATACCACTAATAAAATAAAAACAGTAGAAAATATACCGAGCAGATAGGCCCAATCTTCACCCTTGAAAAAATAGGCAACAGTTGCTGTAATAATGGCAATGATGATAAAAATCATTAAGGCTGTACGTAGTGGTGTAAAGGCTGTTTGTGTCATTTAATTAATATAATCAGAGTAAGCGCAAATCTTAACACAGTATAATCAAATTGTGAAAAGGCTTATTTCCAAACAACTAGATTTTTGCCTTTGCTCTTTGCTTTATAAAGATTGTTGTCAGCTAAGCTTAGCATTTTGTCCATGGAATGGAATGATTCATAACTACTGGCAGCTCCAATACTAATAGTAATATTGAAGTTTTTATTATCAAAGTTGGTAAATACGTGTTTTTGCGTTAGTAAACGAATATTTTCTGCAAATGCAAGGTTTTCTTTAGAGGATGCATTTGGTGTTATAATTAAAAATTCTTCACCTCCAAACCGGACGATACAGCTTTTTTGTTTAGCGTTGTTTTTAAGAATTGATGCCAACTTTTGTATAACTGCATCACCAACCTGATGACCGTAATTATCATTGATTTTTTTAAAATCATCAATGTCAATCATAAGGACTGAACAATGGTGAAAGTTATTTGATTTTTGTTTGTCATGAAGAAAGGTGTTTTTCCATATTTCATAACCTCGACGATTGTAGACCTGAGTTAAATGATCATAAAGTGTTTGTTCGTGTATTTTTTTTGCAAACTTGTAATTGTCTCTCTCATTATCTAGAGCCTTAAATGCAAGAATTAAAGCAAAAACAAATGCCCCAAGAGAACGAATAAAAATATTGTTTATGTATTCATAATTTTCTTCTGAGAAGAGGTACAGAATAAAAAAAGACAATAAAACGCCAACGGTTAAGGATACGACGAGTTGAAGTTTTGTATAAAATGCTGAAATAATAATCATAACCAGAAGGAAATACTCCTAGGCTAAAGCAACATAAAATATTTTCCCATTAATTTGGGTGTGTAAATACATATAAGTACACAATGTTATGAAACCAAGAGGCATTAATAATCGAGGAATTGAGCTGTTGTATTTGTTCGAATGTATTAGGTAAAGAATTATAATTAAAGGGGTGCAAGCAATAAAGAGTATGTAAACTAAACTGTGTAAGTTAGTTTTAGACATTTTTAATTCTGTCCTCGAATTCTATCACAAAACGGTTCAATGCAGGTTTCCATCTA
>CAMZLQ010000003.1 GCA_947311585.1 uncultured Alcanivoracaceae bacterium
TCTAAGACCAACCATAAATTTCTACTGTTGTAGATGCTGGGCAGTTAGCATCAAGTGACCTAGTCTAAGACCAACCATAAATTTCTACTGTTGTGATCGATGTGTCGAATAATTCGATTTTGTTGGATTGTCGGTTTTAACCGACGTTTTTTGGTTTTATTTGGCTTTGAGTGGGATAAATCCCACTTACCAGTGATGGATTGAGTTGGAGGGTTTTATTTTATCTTTGTCATTGAGGTAGTCCACACACTGCCGATGGGCATGGCCCATCCTACATAAGCTTAGGTTTTTTCTTTTCGCCGTGTTCGCTGTGTCGCTTGCGAATATTTATTTTTTGGGCTTGAGTGGGATAAATCTCACTTACCAATACATTGCTTGAGTAGAATAATTCGATTTTGTTGGATTGTCGGTTTTAACCGACGTTTTTTGCTTTTATTTGGCTTTGAGTGGGATAAATCCCACTTACCAGTAATGGCTTGAGTTTGAGGATTTTGTCTTTGAGTTAAACAAAGTCTCCCCATAGGCTGTGTATGGATGCCAGTATGGCTGGTGCCATGGTTTCGGTTCTGAGGATTCTTGGCCCGAATTGTATGCCGTGTAGTCCGCAGGTGTTGAGTTGTTTTAAATCATTTTTTGACCAGCCGCCTTCAGGTCCAATGGCAATATCAAATGTTTGCCATTGGTTTTGAGCGATTTTTTGGATGGTGGTTTTTTCATTGGGTTCTAAAAACAGACCGATGCGTGAGGATTTGGCGTACTCTTGGATGCTGATGGGTGCTAGTATTTTTGGAATATCGACTCGAAAGCTTTGTTCACTGGCACTTATTGCAATATTTTGCCAATGCTTGAGTTTTTTTTCTAATCGCTTTTCTTTGAGTTTGACCTCGCCGTATTCACTGGTGATGGGTTGAATGGTGTTGATGCCTAATTCCGTGGCTTTTTGTACGGTGTAATCCATGCGTTCCCCTTTGCTTAGGCTTTGCACTAAGGTGATGTTGAGTTTTGATGAGCTTATGGGTTTAATGATTTCTTGCAAATGTATTTCAACTGATTTTTTATTGATGGCAGTTATTTGGGCTTTATACTCTTGTTTTTGGTGGTTAAATAGACGCACATAACGACCGCACTTTATTCGCAACACATTTCGGATATAATGTGCCTTATCATCACTGATAATGATTGTTTCATCGAAACCCGCACTAAAGGGGTAGTAAAATCGGTGTAATCTCATGGACAGAAATTGTAATCGCAGGGCGTAAATTTAGCAATTTCATAAATCAATTTATTCAAAACATACTTCCATTGATAAAAAAATTAATCAATAGTTATCAATGTTCAGTTATAATTGCTTTTTTAGTTTAAAACAATTGCATGAAATCAAACATCCAACACGGTTTTACCCTTATCGAAATTCTTATTGTTGTGGTTATTTTAAGTATTTTAGCCATTACGGTTGTGCCACAGTTTCTTGATCAACCTGCTAAGGCTCGTGTGGCTCGTGCTCAATCGGATGTGCAGCAGTTAAAAACTGCTTTAAGCATGTATAAATTGGATAATTTTAGTTACCCGTCAACGGCGCAAGGTTTAAATGCCTTGGTTTCCAAACCCAGCGGACAGCCTTTGGCTAAAAACTGGAAAACTGGGGGGTATATGGAACGCATGATTAAAGACCCCTGGGGGAATGATTACCAATATTTAAACCCAGGCAATCATGCAGCCATTGATGTTTTTTCCATGGGTCGTGATGGTCAGCCTGGTGGCGAAGGAGATGATGCGGATATTGGAAATTGGTAGTTCAAAATACTTAGCGAATGTGCGGTTCTAACCCTAAAGGTTTTACACTGATAGAAATATTGGTTGTGGTTGTTATTATTTCTATTCTTATGGCTTTGGGTGTGCAAATGATTAGTTCTGGCTCGGTAGAAAGAAACCTGCAACAACGCGGTAAGATCTTAAAATACTCCATTCAATACGCTTGTGATCAAGCCACTTTTCAAAATCGAGTCTATGGCATAAAGTTTTATCGCAACGCTTATGGCTTTGCTCAATTTGTTAATAACCAATGGGTGGATGTCATTTCCGAGCAACTCTCTGCGGTAAAACTAACAGATGGAATGGGGCTTGCCTTATCAATCGACAATCAAATGGTTGTATTGCCAGAACAAGAGCTTAAAATTCCTCAAGTCAGTTGTGATGCCACTGGTCAATTGACCTCTTTTGCCTTAACTATTTCTGATGCAACCGATTTGCACCATTACCAGTTAAGTACGACTGATTCTTGGGAAATGCAAGGCAAATGGCTGGATCAAGAGACTCAATAACAAAGATGGATAAGACTCATAAACAATCTGGTTTTACATTGCTTGAAATTATTGTGGCTCTGGCTTTGTTGACTATTGCCTTAACGGCTATTGTGACGGTTGCTTCAACACGAGCGGAAACATTGATTCAATTGCGAGAAAAAAACAGGGCATTAATGGTTGCTAATAATATCATGCAGCGTTACACCTTAAGCTCTCAACAGGTTTCTGTTGGTGTTATTGATGGCGTGCAGGAAAATGGAAAAACCGATTGGAAATGGCAACTCAATGTGCAACCGACCAATAATGACTACATTTACCGTTTAGATGTCAAAGTGAGTAAAAACGCAGATTTTGACCACGTATCTACCAGTTTAGTGGGGTTTAAATGGCATTAATGTCACCCAATTCCACACAAAAAGGCATGACTTTGTTAGAGGTGTTGGTTGCCATGACTTTAATGGTGGTGGTGTCTGCGATTTCTTTTGCCAGTTTAAACGGTTTAATTAATGCAAAACAGCAAAGTGATGCCGTTGCTGATAAAATTCGTCAAGAGCAATTAACTTCTTTACAGTTGCATAAAGACTTTTTCGGCTATATTAATAGGCCTGTAAAAGATGAGTTTGGCAACCTTAAACCTGCGTTGTTAGGTCGCTATTCGGATGTGGAATTTAGCCGAAATGGCAATGTTTCGGGTCTTAATAACCACCAATCGGACTTGCAAAGAGTTCACTGGTATCTCCAAGACCATGCACTTTACCGAAATCACATTAATACCATGGATTTAGGAAATTTTGCTCACTGGCAAAAAAGGAAATACCTTGATGAAGTTAAAGAATTTAATGTCAGCTATGTTAATATTTCTGGCATTGAATCACGTCAATGGCCGATTGCAAATAGTTTAGTGCCATTAAAAACCGTACAGGTTTTAATCGTTATGAAAAATGGCGTGAAATTACGATATGAAATGGGTGTATCTCATTGAAATCAATAAGAAAACAAAGAGGCGTGGCGTTGTTTGTGGCATTGTTAGTGGTCACAATTGCAACTTTGTTGGCAACCGAAATGTGGTTTCGAAATTCTTTAGATATTGCCAGACAATACAACAGCCGTTCAGTCTACCAAGCCCGTTATTACAGCAAGGGTATGTTGTTGTGGGCGCGTGATATTTTACGGCAGGATTATGAGCATGAAGCTGGTTTTGATAGCAGCAGTGAAGCATGGAATCAGCCCATAGCGGGAATAGAGTTACCTGATGCGATGTTATCGGGTAAGTTGGTCGACTTTGATGGTAAGTTTAATCTTAATAACTTAGTCATAAAAGGGCAAGTCAATGTCTTAAGTGTTGAGTATTTTAAAAGGGTTTTAGTGAACTTAGAAATGGACGTTAGCTTAGTGGATAAAATCACTGATTGGTTAGATGCAGATCAAGTTCCGTCACCACAAGGAGCCGAAGACAGTGTGTATTTATCCAAAAACCCGTCGTATCGTTCTGCTGGACAACCCTTTTCCCATATTTCTGAGCTTAGACTAATTGAGGGAATAGATTCAAGAACTTACCAAAGACTTAAGGCTTATGTGACGGTTTTGCCTGTGCAAGGAACACAACCAACAACCATGAATGTTAACACTATGTCAACTCTGTTGTTAAAGTCTTTGGATGAAGCAATGACCACTAAAGATGCTTTAGCCTTATACAGTGAGGGTTCGGCTAATAATAAAACCCTTCGTGATTTTTTTAAACAACCTGCCATTGTGTACTTGGGTTTGAATAATGAAGCCAAACAGTTAGATAAATTGATTTCGACAAAAAGCAACTGGTTTCAAGCACGAGTTGATGTCAAAATGGATGAATCACTCTTTACTCAATACGCAATGCTTTATCGCCCAAACTCTTTGGCAACCATAAAGCAATTATCTGATACACCATTTATTCCTTTACCTAATTAAGAGAGGTATAATTCATACCATGAATGAAAATACAACCATAAAGAATTACCAGGAACTCAAAGACGAGTGTGCTCCTGTTTTTTATAAAGAGATTGAAAAGTTTTTTGCCAAAGGCATGTTGGTTTTAGTGGCAGAGGCGTTGGATATCATCAAAGTCGCACTGGCTATCCAAGCCGATGATAAGCAAACCATGCAAAAATGGATAGACCAATCGCTGGTTGTTCGTGTGCATGATGACCACGCCATCAAATGGAGCAAAACCAACGAACCCTTAATGGCAATAACGGCTGTGCCGTGGGTTCTGGTGCAAGAAATACCTGAGTAAAATTGATTAGAATCAATTAATTATTTTCTCAGATGCTTATAATATAGTTAAATAAAACAATAACTTAAGAGGTTAACTATGTTAGGAGAAAAACACGATTTACACCATGAATTTCCAGAATTTGAGAAAGAAATTCATTACTTAAAAATGAACAATGCTCATTTCCTTCGATTTTTTAATGAATACGATGAAGTGGATGATGAATTGCATCGAATAGAACAGCGGATAGAGACCCCTTCGGATGACTATACAGAAGAACTCAAAAAGAAGAGGTTGTTTTATAAAGATGAATTGTATTTTATGATTTTGAAACACCGCAGGAAGCAAAAATCAAAACTGATTAAAAAAGAAAAGAAACGGTTAAAGAAAAAATCAAAAAAATAGTTTTTTAAAACCACTCATGTCTCGTCATTCAAGAAAAGGGAGTGAGTAAGTTAGGTTTCATTTAACATTAAAAGGGCTTGAATTTAATAATCACGCCCTTATTTATTAAATTCGCGCTGGCACAATTGTTAACAACTGTTTTATGAAAAACTAACACTGTGTTTTGTATAATAGACCAATCATAAATTTAAGGTAAAACAAATGGATAATCAAACACTATTTCTTATTACGGCGACTCTTGCAGGTATTGCAATAGGAGCATTAATAATGTATTTCTTATCAGGAAAAGGGTCGAGCTCTGCTAAGTCTGTGGCTCAAGTTGAAGAGAAATTAACCAAATACCAAGAAGATGTGGTTTCACACTTTGAACAAACCGCTGATTTGGTTGATGAATTAACTCAAAGCTATAAAAAAGTTTTTGATCATTTAGGTCAGTCAGCGCGTGAGTTGTTAACTGAGGAACAAGTTAAAGCCCAAATTGAAAAGCGTAAAGACCGTAAAATAACTCTTGGATTTTTAACCGAAGAGTCGGATGCAGAAGCAGTGGAAACAGTATCAGAAGCTTCTGTTGAAAATATTCAGGAAACTAACGAAAATGAAGGTGAAATTGTTGAGCAAAAAGCGAATGATGACAAAGACGCTTTAGAGCAAGATGTGGAAGAGCTTATTGAAGAGATTGAAACGGAAATGAATAAGTCGGATAAAGAATAGATAAGCCAAATTTATTCATCGAATAAAGACCGCTAATGCGGTCTTTTTTTATGCCTGAGAAATGGAAAATATTTTAGTTTCAAATGCAATTAAATGCTATAATCTTTGGCAAAATTTCAGGGAGATTTCTCATTCGAAAGAAGTCACACCTACAAATCAACAATATAAGGGGACTCTTATGTTAGAAAAAATAAAACTATTCATTGATGGCAAAAAAGTTGTCAGTGAATCGAATCAATGGCTGGATGTTACCAACCCTGCCACGCAAGAAGTGTTATACCAAGTACCCATGGCAACCCATGATGAAGTCGAACTCGCTGTTTCTTCGGCAAAAAAAGCCTTTGAAACGTGGAAAGATGTGCCTGTACCTGTGCGCGCACGAATGGTTTTAAAATACCAACAACTGCTCAAAGAAAACCACGATGCAATCGCTGAGGTTTTGGCAGAAGAAACTGGCAAAACTTTTGAAGATGCCAAAGGCGATGTCTGGCGTGGTATTGAAGTGGCAGAACATGCCGCAGGGGTAGCATCGATGATGATGGGAGAGTATGTTGAAAATGTCGCTAATGGCATTGATACGTATTCGATTATTCAGCCTTTAGGTGTTTGCGTGGGTATCACACCCTTTAATTTCCCTGCAATGATTCCACTGTGGATGTTTCCTCTAGCGGTCGTTTGTGGCAATACATTTGTGTTAAAGCCATCCGAACAAGACCCTAAAACGCCCAATATGTTGGCAGAATTGTTTTATGAAGCGGGTTTTCCTCGTGAAGTGTTGCAAGTGATTCATGGTGGTAAAGATCAGGTGAATCAACTATTAAGCCATAAAGATGTGCAAGCCATATCCTTTGTGGGCTCAGTTGGAGTCGGTGAACACATTTACAAAACCGGAACAGATAACCTAAAACGCGTGCAAGCTTTCACGGGTGCAAAAAACCACTTGGTTGTTATGCCTGATGCCAATAAAAACCAAACCATTAATGCACTGGTTGGTGCTGCCTGTGGTGCTGCAGGACAACGCTGTATGGGAATATCAGTTTGTGTGTTGGTTGGCGATGCTAAAGACTGGCAAGACGATATTAAAGCGGCGATGCAAAGACTTAAGCCAAATTATTGGAAAAATCAATCTTCGGCTTATGGTCCCTTAATTAATCCACGGGCAAAAGCACGTGTAGAAGGGCTAATCACCGAAGGTGTGGAATCTGGTGCAACATTACTATTGGATGGTCGTAATTGTCAGCCTGAAGGTTATGAAAATGGCAACTTTGTCGGTCCAACCTTGTTTACTGATGTCACCACCGAGATGTCGATATATGAAAATGAAATATTTGGCCCTGTATTGTGTTTAATGCACGCCGAAAGTATCGAAGATGCCATAAAAATGATTAATGATAACCCGTATGGCAATGGTACCTCAATTTTTACTAATTCAGGAGCTGCTGCACGTAAATTCCAACACGAAATAAAAGTAGGGCAGGTTGGGGTGAATATTCCAATACCTGTACCCTTACCATTTTTCTCTTTCACTGGATGGAGAAAATCATTTTACGGTGACCAACACGCCTACGGTAAACAAGCGGTGAAGTTTTATACCGAAACCAAAACCGTGACATCGCGTTGGTTTGAAAGTGATATACCCGATGGACATCACGCACCGAATTTATCCATTAATTTAAGGTAGAATGACATATTGAAAATGTTGGGGTTCGCTCAACTCACCCCAACCTACAATTAAAGAATCGTAGGTTGGGATGAGCAACGCGAATCCCAACAAATAAACAATAAAATATAAAGAGCCGTAGGTTGGGGTGAGTAATGCGAACCCCAACAAAAACAGAATAAAACAAACATTAATGACAAAACAATAAAATGCAATACAAAAGAGCACATGTCAAAGGTGGAACATATTTTTTCACATTGACTTTGCAAAATCGTAAACTATCCATATTGACGGATTATTTTAGTCAATTGCGCGATTCTTTTAATAAAGTGAAGAGTAATCATCCGTTTATTTTGGATGCGATGGTGGTTTTGCCTGAGCATTTACATGTGTTAATGACATTGCCTGAAAATGATAGCGAATATGCCAAAAGGTTATTGTTGATAAAAGCTGGGTTTTCACGACAATTGCCAAAATTTGAAAACATTTCAGAAAGTCGGGCAAAAAAAGGCGAACGAGGAATATGGCAAAGACGGTATTGGGAACATTGCATTAGAGACGAAAATGATTTTAACCACCATGTGGATTACATTCATTATAACCCAGTTAAACATGGTTATGTGGATAGACCAACAGGTTGGCACTATTCAACCATTCATCGGTATATTGAGAATGGTATTTTGGACCAAAATTGGGGTGCTGAATATCACGGTGATTTTGATATTAAAAATCCGTAAGTATTTTTTTGGAGATGTTGGGGTTCGTTCCTCTCACCCCAACCTACGGGAAAAATAACGTATTGTGTTGGGGTTCGTGGAACTCACCCCAACCTACAAAGAGACAGAACAATCGTAGGTTGGGGTGAGTAATGCGAACCCCAACAAAACAGAATAAATAACGTAACAACAGGGTACATAATCGTAGGTTGGGGTGAGTAATGCGAACCCCAACAAAAACAGAATAATTAATTAACTACATGGGGACAACATGAATTTTAATTTAACCGAAGACCAAATAGCCTTCAAACAAGCGGCTAAAGAATTTGCTGTCAAAGAAATGGCACCGCACGCTGCCAAATGGGATAAAGAGTCAATATTTCCAGTGGATGTGATTAAAGCCACAGGTGAACTGGGTTTTTTGGGGTTGTATTCACCTGAAAAATACGGTGGCTTGGGTTTGTCACGTTTAGATAGCTCGATTATCTTCGAAGAAATGTCGCAATATTGCACTTCAACTACGGCTTTTCTCACCATTCATAATATGTGTGCTTGGATGGTCACCAGTTTTGCTAGCGATGAA
>CAMZLQ010000004.1 GCA_947311585.1 uncultured Alcanivoracaceae bacterium
AGAAAGGTTTTCATCAAGGTTGACGTGATTTTCTTTTAAATATTCAAAGATAAACTGCGAATCCGCAACAGTCTTACCGTCATCAACGATAAAAGGCAGCTTACCTTTTGGAGCTTTTTGTAAGTTGCTCGGATGATTGTTATTGGTGAAATTAATACCTGCCATGCGCAAATAGGCATCCACCTTAAGCACCATTGGACTGGGATCTTTAACCCCTAAATTCTCTCCAAAACCATGTAATATAATCATAAGTTGCCCTCATTTGTGTTTTCTATAAAATGGCCCATAAACTTAATGTCCTCAATGCAGTGCATATAGGGTAAAAATCGTTCATCGCCTTCTTCGAAAGCCTTTGCCGCTGCATGGGCATCTTTCAATGTCTCCCACAAAGCAACATCAGCAAAAATTCGACTTGAGTTTACAGGAAGTAAGGTTTTTATGGAAATAAAACCTTTAAAAGATTTGAGTGAGACCTTTACTTTCTTTCGGATTTCATCCACCTCATTGATGGATTCACTTTTAACGGTAAAGATAGCTATCTCTACTATGGCATTTTGTGTTTTCATAATAAACCTCATTTAAAAATTCTTAGTTTAAAACACGATTACTGACAACGTTTTGTCAGTAGCCATTTGCATATTCAGTTTGAATTCATTAAATTGTGTTAAAATCAGTAATTTCTCACACATATATAAGGTGCACTCATGAAAAGTATCCTTTCTTTATTATTAATCTTTGTAATGCTTGGTGCATTTGCTAATGAAATATCCTCCACACAAATAACGTATAAAAATCCAGAGAAATTTCGAGATTTTGAGGTGAGGCTCGGAGAGCAAGACAGAAAGGACAAACTTAAAAAAGAATTAAGTCACTACATCGCTAAGCTATGGAAGAAAAACATTAAAAATGATAGCCAGTTAATCCTAGAATTTACCGACATCGATATGGCGGGTAGAATAATATTTGGAATTGAACAGATAAGGGAAGTGCGTGTCGATTCGGATAGAAGTGTACTGGAATTTGATTATAAAATTAAAAATAAAGAGGGTAAATTGATTAAATCAGGACATGAAAAGTTAATTAACTCCAATCTATCGCGTGCCAATAGGGTTGTATTTAAATTTGAACACGGTCGTTTAAAATATGAAATTGCAGAAATGGAAAAATGGATTAAAGCCATAGCCAAAGAGCTCTTATTTAACTCCTGATGAACGGTTTTATCTAGCAGGGTTGATATTGTTATAACTGCGGGTCAAAGTGAGAATTTTATTTTTTTGTAGCTGCTAAAAACTCTTGTAAATTAATTTTATCAGTCAATGTAAATTTATCGACTAAAATGTTTATTTCAACTATTCTATCAACGCGAAAATTTCTAAAGTCTTTTCGTGTTGTGCACCAAGCGGCGAGTGTCCATTTACTGCCCCAATACACTAGCCCTAATGGATATAAAATGCGTTGACTAAGCACTTCGTCCAATGAATTGTAGTGAATATCAATGGAGTTGAAGGTTTTAATGGCATGGTGAATGTTTTCCCACAAGTCTTTTTGTTTTTTATTGTGGACAAAGTCCGGAGCAAAAACCACATCCGAATAATCATCAATCATGCCTTTGGGCAATACTGCTTGTATTTTAGCAGTCAGTGATTTAGTCGCACTTGAAAGTTCATTTCCGCTCCATGCCGTAACCATTTTCATGCCTAATAACAAGGACTCTAGCTCTTTTTCGGATAAATTTAAGGGCGGTAACTCAAAATCTTTATCGAGTTGATAGCCAATGCCCGTGGTGCCATAAATTGGAATGCCACTAACCGATAAATCATCGATATAACGGTAAATCGTTCGCACCGAAACATTCAATTCTTGCGCTATTTCATCGGCAGTGATGGGTTGTTTGGCGCGAATTAAATTGGTGAGTTGAAATAATCTTTCGGCTTTTCGCATAGAATAAATACTGGATGGAAAAACTTATTATACGCTAAAATCTATCAGATTGGGCAGGGTTTGGCTTGAACTAAATTTCAAAACCGTGTTTAAAAATCACATCTAAAAACTCAAAAGCCCCAATATCGGGTTGAGCATCACGAATATTGCCATCGTAATCTTTAACTGGAGCTAAATTAAACAATCCCGCATTAATGGCTGGTGAGCTACTTTGCAGGTGAAAGTCTTGATTAAGCGCATCCACAAAACCAGCGCTAGCAACAACGGCAGATGAGCCTGTTTGTTGTGTGTTACCGTCTATTAAGTTGTTTTCAATGGTAATTTGAGCCAAAGGTGTTGCGCCAACAACTAGCTCAAATCCGTTGCTTTGCGAGCAGATGTTATTGCGTGCCACAATATTTTGGGCATGGGCATTATCAAAATTAATGCCATCACCATTGTTGTGCAAACTGTTGTTGATGATTGTTACGTTCTCAATAGGCGTAACCGTCGTGCCTGCCACAGTCGTCCAGCCACCAATTTCAATGCCGCCATAGAGGTTGTTATATACGATGTTGTTGTAAATTTTGACGTTTTGCAGCAAACCGCCGCCTTCACTTGCCACCGCTATACCACTTTCGCTGCAATCGTGTACACGGTTATTGAAAATCTCAATGTCATGGGTAAAAGCATCATAGGCATCGGTGTAAATGCCCAAACGAGAATTTAAGTGATGGATGTGATTGTGGTGAATCATGATGTGGTGAGAGCCTTGTTTTGCATCAATTCCTTCACCACCAAGTATTCCATTGCTGCCATTGTTTAATACTTCGTTATTTTTTACTTCACAAAAACTACTGGTTGCAATGGTGATGCATTCTTCTCCACCGCCGTTGCAAGCCAAATGCACTCGGTTGTTATTGATGGTGATGTTGCTTGAGGTCCAAACGCCAATTCCACTGGAAACGGTATCGTCGGTTTGGCAATTTTGGATAGTGATATTAGTGCAATCTTCCATAAAAAAACCAGCATAAGTGGAATGAATGATTGTTAAACCCGAAACAGTGATATAAGCACAGTTAAATAAATCAAATAAACCATTAAATGGTGTGGTTGAACTTGCTGGAAACCACGTAATTCCCGTGCCATCAATAATAACCACAT
>CAMZLQ010000005.1 GCA_947311585.1 uncultured Alcanivoracaceae bacterium
ATTAATAAATCCACTTGTTGTTGTGGTTTGAAGTCGGTGTTGTACTCGTTTAAATGCTTGCTAAGTTTTATTGAGCCAACCAAACGTTTGGATGCATTGTCTTGGTACATGTAAACCGTGTAATAAAGCCCTGGATAAATTTTATAGGATTGTTCGGCATAAGGCACCATTAAGTCTTTGGGTAAACCCCACTCAAAAAAAGCCCCTATTTTATTCATATCAGCCACTTTTAAATAAGCGCATTCGCCTAAAGTGATTTTTGGCGTTTGGGTAGTGGCAATGGGTTGGTCATTGGTATCAAGATACAAAAACACACTCATTATTTGACCAATACGATAATCCTCAGGTAAAAAGCGGTTTGGCAATAATATATGACCCAAGTGTCCACCTTCGAGTAAAACGCCTTGATCGGTTGCTTTAACTATTTCTAATTGATTGTATTTACCTAAATGTGCCATGATTTTTCTCTTATTTTTCAGGCGCAATTATAAAGCGTAGTGATTTATTATGTTGTGATAACTTTAAGTTAAAGTGACTTTCTTGCAAATACCAAGACTTTAACCGATTTTACCCCTGATTTGATTAAAGTTTTAGCACATTCACTTAAAGTGTTACCCGATGTCATGACATCATCCACAAGAATAACTTTTTCATGATGAAAGTTATTTGATAGGGCAAAAGCTCCACGCACATTTTTTGCCCGTTCTTTAAATTTCAGTTGGGCTTGCATTTGAGTTTGCTTTTGTCGAAGCAAAGAAGTGTCGAGTTTGTAACCCGAATATTTGGCTAACTCTTTGGCAATCTCATAAGCCTGATTATAACCACGAGCCCGCAGGCGTGATTTGTGTAAGGGCACAGGCATTAATACATGGTCTTTGTTGGCTTGATTCAACAAGGGCAACATAAGTTCTGCCATTAAGCGTGAATAAATGATTTTTTTGCCAAATTTTAACGCCATAACCCATTTATCAATGGGAGCCTGATAAAAAGCAGCATAAAGTGTTTGATTAAATACTGGTGGTTTTATTAGGCAAGAACCACACAAGTGTTGGCTGACTTGCAGAGATTCACCAAATTGGTGGCAGGCAAAAATAGGCTTGTGCAATAAGGATTGGCAACCCACACACAAGCTTTTATAGTCTGAGTCTTGGGTATTGTTTTGGCAAATCAAACAATTGTTCACTAACTTAATGCCTTAATGATAAAATGTGATTTTTATCTTAGCACAACACATGCCGTTAGAATACGAAGCCATCCGAAAATCATTTAATGCCATAGCGCACCAGTATGAAGATAACGCCATCTTACAAAAAGAGGTTCTGTCTCGCTTGCTCGAACGATTAAGCGATGAAGCCTTAGTTGATGTCAATTTAAAACCGCAACACATTGTCGATTTAGCCTGTGGAACGGGCTGGGCTCACAAAGGCATTAAACAACTTTTTGCCGATACAAAGATTTCTGCACTAGATTTTGCCCAAAACATGTTAAATCAAGTCGATAAAAAGCTGGCAACGCCCGTATTTGCGGATGCTCATGACTTGCCTTTTGCAGATAACAGTGCGGATGTGGTGTTTTCTAACATGGCATTGCATTGGTGTAATGAGTCCGATGTTTTTGCAGAATCTCGTCGCGTTTTAAAACCTGGTGGCTTAATTGTTATGAGTGCCTTGGGAGAAACCAGTTTATACGAACTCAAAGGCATACTATCAGAGTTGGATGATAAACCCCGTGTTCACACTTTTCCTGCTTTACACGATTTAGGTGATGATTTACTCAAAGCTGGTTTTGAGGATGTAGTGGTTAATGCCGAAGTGATAACATTAACTTATAAAGATGTTGTTTCATTGATGAAAGACATTAAAGCATCGGGTGGTCATAATGTAGATGAAAAGCGTTCAAAAGGATTAACGACAAGGCATTGGCTCCAACAAACTCAAGCCGCTTACGAAGATTACCGAGAAGATGGTCGAATACCTGCCAGTTATGAAATCGTATATTTGCGCGCCAAAAAACCGTCAGTTAAAAATGGGCTGAATTTAACGATTAAGTCCTAAGCCTTTATTGTAAACATTATTAAAAGACCTAGACTTGAAAACAAAATAGTAATCCCAAAATTAATAGGTATTGAAATTTATGAGAATGATATGACACAAAGCATGCACGGTTATCGGGGAACGACTATTGTGGGTTTTCGCAAGGGTAATCAAGTGGTTATTGGTGGTGATGGACAGGTGACTTTAGGCAACACGGTGATGAAAAGCAATGCCCGCAAGGTGCGTCGCTTGTATCGCAATGAAGTGATTGCTGGATTTGCAGGAGCAACCGCCGATGCCTTTACTTTATTTGAAATTTTTGAAGCAAAACTGGAAAAACACTCCGGTCACTTAGTGCGTTCAGCCGTTGAAATGGCAAAAGAATGGCGCACCAATCGGTCTTTAGGTCGCTTAGAGGCTTTGTTGGCTGTTGCCGATAAGGAGACTTCTTTAATTATATCGGGTAATGGTGATGTTATTGAGCCAGAACACGGGCTTATTGCTATTGGCTCTGGCGGTGCTTTTGCACAGTCTGCTGCCATGGCATTGATGCGAAACACCGATTTAAGTGCTAAAGAAATTGTACAAAAATCATTGGATATTGCCGCAGATATTTGCATCTACACCAATAAAAACCAAACAATTGAAGAACTCAACGCATAAGGAACACATAAAATATGTCAACAATGACTCCAAGAGAAATCGTCCAAGAACTGGATAAACACATCATCGGTCAACACAGCGCCAAACGTGCGGTTGCTATCGCATTGCGTAATCGCTGGAGAAGAATGCAATTACCCGAAGCACTACGCAATGAAATAACTCCAAAAAACATCTTAATGATTGGTCCAACGGGCGTGGGCAAGACAGAAATTGCCAGAAGGTTAGCAATATTAGCCGAAGCTCCCTTTATAAAGGTGGAGGCGACAAAATTTACCGAAGTGGGTTATGTGGGTAAAGATGTCGAGTCCATTATTCGAGATTTAGTTGAGTCATCGGTAAAAATGACGCGCGATTCAGCCAAAGCAAAAGTGCAAGCTCGCGCCGAGAGTGCTGCTGAACAACGTGTGCTTGATTATTTGCTACCCAAAGCCTCTTCACCGATTCCTGGTGAAGAAGTGGATAATACCAGCGATGCCACTCGTGCTAAGTTTTTAGAAAAATTACGTAATGGCAGCTTGGATGAGAAAGAAATTGAAATAGATGTGTCCTCTAATATAGGTGTTGAGATAATGGCTCCGCCTGGCATGGAGGAAATGACCGACCAACTCCAAGGCATGTTTGAAAACATGGGCAAAAAACGCACCAAAACCAAAAAAATGCCCATCAAGAAAGCTTTGCCCATTCTTGTTGATGAAGAAGCAAGCAAATTGGTCAATGATGAAGAGACCAAACAGCAAGCCATTACCAATGCCGAACAAAACGGCATCGTCTTTATTGATGAAATAGATAAAGTGGCAAAATCACATGGAGCCAGTGGCGAGGTTTCTCGTGAAGGGGTGCAACGCGACTTGTTGCCATTAATAGAAGGTTCAACGGTTAACACTAAATACGGAATGATTAAGACAGACCACATGTTGTTTATAACCTCAGGTGCTTTTCATTTGGCACGTCCATCGGATTTGATTCCTGAATTGCAAGGGCGTTTGCCCATTCGTGTGGAACTTCGTGCATTAACCGCCAAAGATTTTGCCCGTATCCTCACAGAGCCAGAGGCTTCTTTGACGGAGCAATACGTTGCTTTGATGGGCACAGAAAATGTGGAGTTAGAATTTACCAAAGATGGCATTGAAAAAATTGCAGAAGTTTCTTATTCGGTCAATGAAAAAACTGAAAACATAGGTGCCAGAAGGCTGCATACCGTACTTGAGCGACTATTGGATGAAATTTCTTTTGATTGTTCAGACAATTCAGGCGAAAAATACATTATTGATGCCAAACACGTGGATAAAAACTTATCTGAATTGGCTCAAGATGAAGATTTATCTCGATATATTTTATAAATCCACCTATTTGTTTGAGTTAAGTCACAAACATAAGAGATAATAGACAGTTGAAATATTAACTAATGGAAATTTACATATGAAAAAGCAATTTAAATTATTCACACTGGCACTAATCATTGCATTATTGCAAGCTTGTGGTGGAGACTCAGCTTCAGGTTCATCTGCAGCAAATGTGATAGCAAAGCTTGACACTTCTACGCCAGATGGAGCATTGATGTCTGTTGTTGAATCGATTAAACACAATGATGTCAAAGCCCTTATGCAAGCCAGCATGAGTCAAGAAATGTTTGATAAAGCGGTTGCCGAGTTTGAGAATGCTAAAATGTCGCCTTCAGAATCGGACAAAGCACAATTTGCTCAAATGATGGGTTTATTAACTGCAGATGGAGCGGTTGACCAGCTAATGGCAATGGCTGCACCTCAATTAGAACAAGCACGTGAGCAATTACCGATGATGTTAATGATGGGTAAGGGCATGGCATCTTCTGCCATTCAAGCCAGTGCTGATATTCCCCCAGAGCAAAAAGACACAGCAACAAAAGCCGTCAATGCGGTTATGGATTTTGTTGGTGAAAATGATATTTTAAGCGAAGAAGTGACACGCAAAGCCATCTCAGCTGCGGTTGCAACTGCCAAGAGCCTTAACATGAAATCATTAGATGAATTGCAAAACATGTCTTTTGATGATGCCATGGCTAAAGCGGGCATCGTTATGGGTGGTGTCAAAAACATCATGGGAGCCTACGGTATATCATTGGATGATGTCTTAGGTTCAATTGATGTTTCGGATGTACAAACCAGTGGCGATACTGCCACCATGAAAATGGCTTATAAATTTTTAGGCGAAACTTTTAAGCAAGATGTTAAAATGATTAAAAAAGACGGCAAATGGATTGCAGATAAATAAAGCAG
>CAMZLQ010000006.1 GCA_947311585.1 uncultured Alcanivoracaceae bacterium
ATTAAAAGACAATCCATTACGCCTGATGATGCGGGATGTCAGCCATTACTTGCACAACTTTTAATCGATGCAGGATTTCAGATTGAGCACAAACGCTTTGTCAAAGTAGATAATTTATTTGCTTGGCATGGTCAAGACAGTGAGAACTCTAAAAGTTTGTTATTTGCGGGACACACAGATGTTGTACCAGTAGGCGATGAATCCGCATGGAAACACCCTCCTTTTTCAGCCGTTATTGATGGCGATTATCTCTATGGACGAGGAGCTGCTGACATGAAATCCGCTGTGGCTGCCTTTACTTTAGCTATGATTAAATTTGTCAATAAAAACCCCAATCATAAAGGCAAGATTGCACTAATGCTCACCAGCGACGAAGAAGGCATTGCTGTTGATGGCATTAAAAAAATGATGCCTTATATTGCCCAAAAGCATAAATTTGATTACGCTTTAGTTGGCGAACCATCAAGTTCACAAACATTAGGCGATGTGGTTCGCATTGGACGACGAGGTTCTTTACATTGTGAAATCACTATTCATGGCAAACAAGGGCATGTGGCTTATCCACACAATGCCAAAAACCCCGTCTTTTTAGCCGCTGCTTTTATTGAGGAATTATCCCACTTTAATTGGGATAACGGCAATAATGATTTTCCACCCACTAGTTTTCAAATTTCTTCAGTCAAAACCTCAAGTACCACGTCCAACATCATACCTGCTGATATGATTATTGTTGCAAATTTTCGTTATTCACCCGAATCTTCAAAACGGTCACTTGAACAACAACTTAAACAATTATTAGATAAACACTCTTTGAACAATTCGCTTTCATGGAATCTGTCTGGACTGCCCTTTTACAGTCAATCACAGCAGTTGCATACAGCAGTAAAGAAAAGTATTGGTGAAATCTGTCACATAAAACCAGATTTCAATACCGCTGGTGGCACTTCAGATGGTCGATTCATTGCGCAATACGGTGTTGATGTGGTAGAGTTAGGAGTAATCAATAAAACCATTCACCAAATTGATGAGCGTGTTTTAGTCGAAGACATAAGGAATCTTGAAAAAATATACCAAAGGATTATAAGCAAACTATTATAAACCTAAATATGAGAAGCTCATGAGATATTTCCTTTTAACTATTTTAACGTTAATCAGCATTACCACCAATGCAACACCATCATGGCTCGATAAACTACAAGACCCAAACAGGCAACAACAACTTGATTTGCGCTGGAAAGCCACTGGCGGCGAAGCCGACTTGCGTTTCATCTACACTATTTTTTCTATTTACGACACCACCGTTAACCCAGCTCCGCAATTTCCAAACAAACACTGGAGTGCCAATCACTTGGTCTTTTCAATAGACAACAGCACTGAATTAAATCTGCAAGTGCCTTATGGAATTATCTCTCAAGTTACCGATGGTTCCTTAAAAATCATGGCAAACCTTAGTTTTACTCACCAAGACAAAACAGTGGTTATCGATTCCTTAACACTAGAACCAACCACACTATTCAACAGCAGTGATTTGGTTAATTTCATAATTAAAGACAACAATGGCAATGAACTTTTTACAGCCAGCAGCATTCACATTGAATTGGACTTAGATAAAAAGCTTCTTAAAATGTCCAATATTGACTTGATTGCTACACAAAAGTTTGCTCAATTACTTAATCAACCTTTGCTTGCCAATCAAGTGGTTGGACAACTCCACACCTACAACCACTTGTCAATCCCGAAAAAGGCCATCACATCAAGCAAAAACATTGCAGCCGTCACCTGTGCAAACAACCCTGTTTGGCCTCCTTTGGGAGAAGTCGATGTCACCCTGTTAGATATTGGACAAATTGCATATCTTGGCAATGTAGGTGCAGATAAAATCGTCATCACTCCTTCTGCAAGTCTTAAAAACATTGGCACAGCCGATGTGGCATGGTTTCAAAAATTTACAGGAAACTCTCCACCGTACAATACTGACCAACACCCTTATTTAAATTGGTCAATCTACCGAGAAGTTGACAATCGCTTTGAACAAATCGGCTTATCTGGGATAAAACATGCTTTTTTCACCATTAATTCTAATTGCGCCTGTCCTGGTGGTCATGTCTTAGGGTTGGGATGTGAAGATGTCTATGGCACAGGCAATAATGATTCCAACAACGCCCTTGGACCTCGTTCTGAGTTGGATGCTTTTTCAGGAATTTGGGATAATTGTGGTTCATTTTTTGATCCAATGCCCTGCACCGGTTCACAACAAAACACCTCAAACCAACCCGGACAAAACCGTTTAGTCGTCCGTAAAAATCAATTAACAGACGTTAACAACAACGCCTTGTTCTTTCAAGCTTGGTACGTAATTCGAGATGACATTGATATATTTAACTCTATGGGTTACCGCACGATTGCTCCGACACCAATTGGTGCTGGGTGGAATATTAATGCAGGAAACACATTCACCAATGGTGCAGCACTCGATAATTATGTAGTACCAAATACAACTACCGCCATGCAAGCTTCTAAAACACTCGGAACAAGTGAAGGTCACTTAACCGTTGCGGTCAAAGTTATCGATTTAGGCAATGGTAATTATCGTTACAACTATGCCATTGAAAACTACGATTACGACCCAAGGTTTTCGCAATTTCGATTGGCTTTACCCAACTTGACTCCATTTAATAACCCTGTTTTTTCAGATGCAGATGATAATGCACTTAATGATTGGACTTTTAGCATCATCAATGATGAACTGAAAATCACTGGCAGTGCAGCTAATGAACAGGATTGGGGCATGTTATTTAGCTTTTCCTTCACCGTAGCTGCCGCACCAACAACGGGAAATATAACGCTTGATGTAGTTAATTCAGCACTCAATACAGAATTAATAATCAACACACTGGTGCCAAATGTTGTTGATTTTGATACGGTATTCAAATCATCTTTTGAAAATTAATCTTTACTGAATCGGTTGTTCCTGTTCAAGCCAAGGTTTTCTTTTTTTGTAGGATTCTAAGTGCTGAAAATAGGATGGCTTGATTTTTACATCGGCCTTTTTCATCTCATCTATCAACCATTGTTGCAAACTAATAGCTGCGCCAAAATCTGAAATGGATGCCAAAACAGCCGCTTTGGTGTCCCAGATATACCATGGAACTAAATCTTCTTCATCAAAAATAGCCATTAAATTTGATATAACTTTTAAAGCTTTTTCTGGGTTACGGCACTGTTCTTGCTCTGCTGTAGCTAAAAACCACGCATGGTTATTGTAAGCCAACTCAACCTCCTTTTGTTCTGCTTTTTCAAACCATTTATAGGCAGTTAAACAATTTTCTTCAAGACCTGCACGCCCGTAATAATGGTAAGTCGCAATGCGATCCAACACTGATCCCACTCCTAAATTTGCTGCTTTCATGTACCAACTTAAGGCTTCTTCATACTGTGACTCACTCTCTAACTCGATTGCCAACTCTTCCATAGCATGAGCATAACCCATATCCGCCGCTTTTTTTAACCATTCTAAGCCCTTATCATAATTGGCGGCAAATTTATCAGAGCCCTCAAAAAAAGTGGATGCTATAAAATAAGCCACTTCGGCATTGCCACTTTCTACCTGTTCAACTAATGATTGAGGAATAGCAAAATCCTCTTTTGCACTGATACCAAAAGAAAGCAGCAAGGCAAAAATAACCCTATATATTGTGTAGTTCCTTTTCAAAATAAAGACCTCTTTGTTTATAATTTTCAAACTCATCAAAGCTAGGAGCTCCCGGTGATAACAACAGTGTATGATTTTTTGGTGAATTTTCAACTGCAAATTTAATGGCTTGACCTAATTTAGTAAAATAATGGAATAAAATTGGAGAATTTATTTGTTGCAAATAGTCATGTATAATTTTACCACTCTGCCCTGTTAACAATAATAAATTAGGTGCACACTGGTTTAAATTTTGAGCAAAATCAGACCAATCATTGCCCCTATCAAAGCCGCCTACAAATAATGTCGTTGTTGAACACTCTTGTGTTTGCAGAGCAGCCAATGTTGCAATTGGCGTAGTGGCTATGCTATCGTTAATGGCAAAATGCTGACCTGTTTTCCCCAGATATTGCAACCGATGCTGCAGGGGTTTAAAAGTTTTAATGGCATCAATGCAACGGTTAATATTTAGCTTCAACTCTTTACAAATTGTTAACACGGCTCCAATGTTTTCTAAATTATGTTGACCAATTAATTGAATCTCACTTATTTTCAACACTTCTCTGTCTTGTAAAAACAAGGATTCGCCTTCGACATGAAAAGCATTTTTTGCATTAAAAAGCACACAGTTCATGGAGCGTGTTCTCTTAACTAATTCTTTAGTATTGGCATTAATAATTTTGATTGTTGCCGAATCCAACAGCTTAACTTTGTCACTAAAATAATTTTCAGCTCCTTCATGCCAATCCACATGCTCGGGGTATAAATTATTAATTAACGCAATATCTGCCTGAATTTCTCCATCATAAATTTGAAAACTAGATGCCTCTAGTACAATATAGTCGCAATCGGATGAAACCGCAATCAAGGGTGTGCCAATATTACCCACCAAATTGACGTTATAATTCAAAGCTTCTAAAACATGCCTCAACACACTCACGCTTGTGCTTTTGCCTTTTGTTCCTGTTATGGCAATAACCGATGTGTTTTTTTCGTTGGCAAACCATAATGCCGTTGCTGAGGTAAATTGTGCCTTGGAATTTTTCACTAAATCAGAATAAGGGCTAATGCCAGGTGACTTAACAATAATATCAAATTGATTAAGTAATGCCACATCAATTTCTTTTGTTTCACAGGAGTAGCTTTTGTCTTCTTCACCTTTAGAGCATAAAACAGTAAATCCCACCTGGTTTTTATGCAAATATTCGGCAACTGCCCTGCCCTCAACGCCAAAACCCCAAATCGCAACTTGTTTATTTCGTAATTGACTCAGGGCTAAATAATGTTTTTGTTTAAAGTAAACCACCAACTCATCATTGTTCCAGTCTTGTTTGTTTTTAATCCAATCAAATGCCTGTCTGCTTTCGTGTATTTCACCTACGCATTCAAATGGTTTAATGCCTTCATAACCCAGTAATTCTGCAAATCCATGCTTTTGACTTTCGTCATCCAATAAGTTGTGACCAAATATTTTTAATAGTTCAGATTTTTCTATAAATGGAGCCAGTCCCAAAAAGACAAACCGGCATTTGGGACAATCGCAACACCACAAGGAATTGTTATTGTGCGAACCATCAAGATGAAAATTACGGTTACAACTGGTAAATACAGGAAAATACTGCGGATACTGTGAAAACTTTTGCAAAATTTCCAATTCTGAAAACTGCCTTTGTTGTGAGTAGTAATGCACATCTTGAGTAATCTCCTTAAAAATAATAGCACAAAAATCCTTTTCAAACTCATAACTTTTAGAATACTGATGATTCACCTTATCCCCATCGGCATTAATGGTGTTCTCTGAATCGGCTGATTTTTCATTGGAAAAAACCACCTCTGAACAATCAAACAACAAAGCCGTCAAAACACCAATAGCAGAATTGATAGCAGTAATAGGCACGTGTCCATTTATGGCTCCAGACTTATTAAAGGCAATCAATTTATCATCTATTTTTCGTTTGACTTGAATTAACGGTAAGCCAATAAATTCAGCCACACTTTTAATTAGGCTTGAATTTCCAACCATAAATAATTTAATCTCACTGCCCTGATGTTTAAGCTCCTCAATCGTAACTAATGAATCTTTTCCACCGCCTAGGGCAACAAGTTTAAAAGACTCTAAAGGGGTCAGTACCCTTAAATCAACAAACTCATCTGCTAAAGCCTTATTGTTAAAAGATTTAAGGGTACTGACCCCTTTAGAATTATTAAAACCATTCTCATAAACCAACTCAGCCAAACCATGAAACCACGTTTTCTTAATGAAATTTAACATTTGATCTGAG
>CAMZLQ010000007.1 GCA_947311585.1 uncultured Alcanivoracaceae bacterium
AATTTTATTGGTCATGATTGGTGGCATGGCAACCGTTGCAGGTGGTGTATTAGCGGCTTATGTTAGCTTTTTGGGTGGTGATGACTTAGCCCAACAAGCTTTTTACGCCAAACACTTATTGAGTGCTTCGGTTATGGCAGCACCTGGTGCTATTGTCGTTGCCAAAATATTAATGCCACAAACAGAAAAAATTGACAGTAACATTGAAGTCACCAAAGAAACGGTTGGATCAAACTTTTTAGATGCCATGGCAACAGGCACATCAGAGGGTTTAAAATTAGCCATGAATATTGGCGCAATGCTGTTAGTGTTTTTTGCTTTTATTGCCATGGGCAATTACATTTTAGAAAAAATCGGTGGCTACACCCGTTTTATTGACTGGTTAATCATGGCAGCACTAGCAATCGCTTATGCCTATTATAATTTTTCAAAAAGAAACAAAAAATCTTATATAAAATCATTTTTAATTTCTTTCTTTGTTGGGCTACTTGCTTTGGTTTTTTATCGCTACCTAAGAGTACATCTTAATGATGTTGATGTTTTGACCAGCATATTCCCTTTTATTGATTCTGACCCTGACAAATTTGTTGCAGGAACTTACTCACTAACTGACTCAATTAATACATGGGTTGCAGCACACACCAATTATGGTAAGCTATCCATGGAGTTTATATTGGGTTATACCTTCGCTCCGCTCATGTGGCTGATCGGCGTTGCCAAAGAAGACATGACTATACTGGGTCAATTATTAGGAATTAAACTCATCGCATCTGAATTTGTTGCTTACATTAACTTAGCAGAATTTAAAGATGTTGCGCAACAAACACATATCCATTACCAAAAATCCATTATGATTGCCACTTACATGCTGTGCGGATTTGCCAACTTTGCCTCAATCGGCATTCAAGTTGGCGGTATTGGACAACTGGCACCCAATCAACGTAAGCGCCTATCCGAATTTGGCATGAAAGCCCTACTCGGTGGCATGTTAGCGTCTTTATTATCAGCTAATATAGCGGGTATGTTGGTTGGGTAAGCAGATAAAATGTGACTTTCTGCACTTATGATAATTTAAAAAACAATTAAAATAAGTGCTTATTAATATAAAGACTTAATGTGGATAAACTTATGAAAAAAATCAAACTTTTAGTATTGACCTTCTTGGTCATGTCTTTTGTGACAGGTGCAAAAATATTGCCGTTGGAAGATTTTATCAAACCAGCTGAATTTTTAACCATTAAAATCTCTCCCGATGGAACAAAAATGATCGGTATTATTCGAGAAAACGACCGTGACAAGGTTGCAGTTGTTGACCTTAAGACCATGAAGCCATTGTCTGCTAAAGAGTTTGGCGAAAATCGCATTATCCGTGGAGTCACGTGGGCAAATAATGACTTGGTTTTAATGACAGTGGCTAAATCTGTCGGTTATTTGGATAGAAAAGGCAAGTGGGATGGTATTTATGCCATGCGTTTTGATGGTAAAAATTCTGCTGCACTTTTTACAACTGGAAACTCAGCAGGAGTTTCCATAATTGAAGGAATGCCAGAAAATAAACGAAAAATTCTAATTAGAATGAGAAAATCTTTTCGAGTCCCATCTCATATCTATGAATACGATTTAAAATCAAAAAGAACCAAAATTAAAGCCGAACCTGCTGATAAATATGCAGGATCTGCTGCTTTAGACTTAGATGATAATCCTGTGGTATCAGTTGGCTATGATATTGACACAGAAAGCACTTACCTATGGTATAAGCCTGGCAAAGCAAAAAGTTGGAAGAAACTGGATTTAGCCCAAGGTCAAAAAGAAGTCAGTACCAGCTTTGGCGGTAATAGCCATAACCCTGATGAAGTCTATATTTTATCCAATCACGATGCTCCAACAGTTGGTTTATTTAAATTAAATTTAAAATCAGGAAATCTGAAAAAAATATACCGCAATGATAGTGTGGATATTTTAGGTGCTATTCACAACCCTCGAGGTGAAGCCATTGGGTTTATCTTGTATCCTGACTACCCTGAGCTTATTTGGGTCAATAAAAAAGACCCCATGGTACCCATTTATAAAGGTTTAAAACAAGCCTTTCCAGGCCAAGCCATACGAATATTTAATTACACCTTGGATAGAAAAAAGATGGTGTTTAGTGTTTTCAGCGACAAAAATCCAGCTGAATTCTATTTGCTTGATTTAAAAAGCAATAAAATCAAACCTTTGGTTAAGGAAAGAAAATGGATAAACCCAAATGACATGGCAGAAATGAAGCCAATTACGGTTAAAGCTCGTGATGGTATGGTGTTGCATGGTTATTTAACCTTGCCCAAGGACAAAGAAGCCAAAGATTTGCCCATGGTAGTCAATCCACACGGTGGTCCGCATGGTCCACGAGATATGTGGCGTTTTAATTACGAAGCTCAGTTAATGGCAAATCGAGGGTATGCGGTCTTGCAAATTAATTTCCGTGGTTCTGGTGGTTATGGGCGCGATTTTCAAATGGCTGGCTACAGAAAATGGGGTTCTACTATGCAGGATGATTTAACCGATGCGGCAATGTGGGTAGTAAATCAAGGCATCGCCGATAAGAGCAGGTTGTGTATTTACGGTGGTTCTTATGGTGGTTATTCCGCACTCCAAAGCATTATTCACGAACCTGATTTGTACAAGTGTTCTATTGGTTATGTTGGTGTTTATGATTTGAAAAAGATGAAAGTTTGTGGTGATACTGTTGCCAGAGGTGGACATCAGGGTAAAAAATATTTGTCTAAGGTGAATGGTGATGATAAGGCGGAACTAGAAGCCTTTTCACCTGCGTATAATACCAATAAAATCAAGGCCAAGGTGTTCCTTGCTCATGGTGAGGATGATGTACGTGTGCCGATGTGCCAGCTTAATTCTTTGGTGAAGGGTTTGAAGAACTCAGGGGTTGATTACGAAGTTATGACCCGTGATGAAGGTCATGGTTATCACGACCCTAAAAATAGAAAGGATTTTTATTCGCGTTTGTTGAGTTTCTTGGATGAGAATATTGGTCATTAATCAAATGTAAGACACCTTAATAAGGGAGCTTTTGCTCCCTTTTTATTGCTAATAATTTCCCAAAGAAGTAAGCTGACTTCATGAAAGAAGATGTTTATTTAATCGATGCCAGTATTTATATTTTTAAGAGTTATTTTTCTTATGGTGATGAGTTTGTAGCATCTGATGGTGCACCAATTAATGCCGTTTATGGGTTTACTCGATTTTTATCGCAATTTATTCACCAGACTAAAGCCAAATACATTGCTTGTTGTTTTGATGAATCCTTGGACACTTCATTTCGCAATGAAATTTACCCTGACTACAAAGCTAATCGAGAGCCAGCTCCTCCTAGTTTGAAAAGACAATTTAAACTCTGCCAAGAAGTTGCTAAAGTTATGGGTGTTAGCACTTATTGCGACGGTTACTTTGAGGCAGATGATCTCATTGGCACACTGGCAAAACATTACCAAAAATTAAACCACAGTGTTCACATTGTTTCGGCTGATAAAGACCTGGCTCAACTAATAAACCAACAAGATAGGTGGTGGAACTATGGAAAAGACGCACCTTTTTCACCTGCTGATGTATTTGAAAAGTTTGGCGTTCACCCGCATCAAATTGCAGATTTTTTAGCCCTAACTGGCGACAGTGTGGACAATATTCCAGGTGTGCCTGGTATCGGTGCAAAAACAGCAGGTATTTTACTTAATCATTTCAAAACTCTGGATGAAATTATCGCCAGAAATCAAGAAATTAAGTACCTAAGCTTTCGAGGAGCAAAGTCTTGCCAAAAGAAAATTGCCAACAATATTGATGCTGCCAAACTGGCAAAAAAGTTGACGGTTATAAAACAAGACATTGAACTTGATAATTTCGATTTAACCAGAAAAGGTCTGGATTCTAGCCGAACAATCAAACTTTTTGAGTACCTTAATTTTGGCCCATTATTGCGAAGAAAGATTCTTGAGATTGCTGATATTTAATTCCCAAAATTGACCTTCCTGTGCTAAAATTCTAAAATAACACTAAAATAACACTAAAATAGTAGAGTTTTCTTATGCCAAAAATTCAAATCCTAGTCGTCGATGATGAACCTGATATTTTACAGCTTTTAAAAATCTCACTTAATCGAATGGGGTTAACTGTTTATACGGCTGCAACAATCGGCGCAGCTAAAGTTGAACTGGATAAAGTCTCTTTTCATTTTTGCTTAACCGACATGAAACTGCCCGACGGCAATGGCATTGAACTGGTTGAATATGTCAATGAAAAATACCCTAATACTCCTATCGCAATAGTTACAGCTTATGGAACCATCGGCCATGCCGTAAATGCCTTGAAAAAAGGGGCTTTTGATTTTATCACAAAACCCATTAGTATTGAGGTTCTACGTAACTTAGTCGCCAACGCTATTAATCAATCCAAATCAACACAAACAACCACAGAAATATCAGGTCCAACTCAATTAGCAGGCAACTCAGATTACATTAAAAGCATTAATTCCACTATAAAAAAACTGTCAAAATCTCAATCTTATGTTTATATTGAAGGCGACAAAGGCACATCGAAAAAACTTATTGCCGAGTGTATTCATAACCTTTCTCAACGCAGAGGTGAACAATTTTTCTCTTTTGATTGCAATGAGAAACATCAAGATTTAACCGATTTATTTGGAAACAGTACAAATAATGGTTTATTCGCAGATGCCAACGGAAGCACGCTCTATCTTGAAAATATTGATTGCCTTTCTCTTCCTAATCAAGAAAAACTTTACACTATTCTCATTAAGAAACAAATTAAACAAGCCAATTCAACTCAGACGCTAAATCTCGATATTCGACTAATCTGTTCGAGCAGCACTTCGCTAAACTTAAAAACGGCACAAGGCGGCTTTAAACAAAGTTTATTTGATCGAATTAATATAATCAACATAAAAACTAAAGCCTTGGCTGAACACAGTGAAGACATTCCCATCATCGCCAAAGAAATTATCAATAAATACGCAAAGCAATGGCAACAATTGCCTTGCAAAATTGATTCGCAAGCTCTTCACAAACTCTGTTTATACGATTTTCCAGGAAATATTCTTGAACTCAAACTCATCTTAGAAAAGGCTACTACCTTATGTGACAACAGCATAATCAGGGAAAGTGACTTAGGTCTTGATCTTGAAAAAGAGGACTCTCAACCAACACTTATTTCGCAAAGACACGATAAAAATCTTGAAGAATATATTGAAGAAATAGAAATACAAGAAATCACTAAAGCATTAGAGTTAACAAATAACAATAAGACTGCAGCTGCCAAAGTGCTGGGGATTAGCTTTCGAGCGTTGCGTTATCGTGTTAAAAAACTGGGTTTAGATTAATTCAAAACTTTGTTTTATTTTTTTTAGTTTTTCATTCGACCATTCAACAAAGGGGTATTCATTGCCCCAAACCACATCGGGCCAGCACCCATCACCGTTTTGTCTACCTATAACATGAATATGTAATTGTGAAACAATATTGCCAATAGCTGCTACATTCATTTTTGTAGATGCAAACTCTTGTCTAAAGTAATGTGCTACTTGCTGTATTATTTTATTCAAACTTTGTTGTGTCGCTTCAGGCAAATCAAAAACTTCAACAACATGAGTTTCAGGAACAATAATGACCCAAGGAATCGAGGCATTTTTATGCAGCAACAAATGAAAACAGTCTTTCTTAATTAAATAGTGTGTGTCTTTTTGTAATTGTTTATTAATATCAAACATCATTCAAATCCATTAAAGAATAATTTTCCAAATACATTGTATAAATCGCCTTCAATCAAAGCATCAGAATTTAATGCAATCCTAAAACCGTCTTTATAAAGTATCGAGGTATGTGTATTGAGTGCGGAACGATAGTGCGCCCAAATAAAATAGGGGACATCTGGGTTGTTTGCATCTGTTTTGTATTGCAGTGTTGGGATATTATGCAAATCTGCAATTTTAGTGTATTGTTGTTGTCCTTCAAGTAAATGCCACAACTCTACCGAACCAGAATTACTTGTTGTCCAAACGACATGAAATACAAAATCATGCCACAACCCAGGAGAAATACTCGGCAAAACCACTTCACTATAATAGTGTGCCGTTCCACTCCCAGTAAAACAATCATACCCTTCAACATTGCCTGTCAACAATTGCAAAATCAATGCGCCAGTAGCATCGGTTTCAAGTTGCATCACCTGACACACATTGGGATAATTTGCACTGGCATGCCAATCAGCTATCACTAACCAGTCGCCATCAGGTGGCGGTCCTGGATTTTGCCAATCACTAGAAAACTGCTCAGAAAAGGCATACCATAAATCATCTCCTTCATGCTCTCTTTGTGATGGGTCTATCTCTAAATCACACCGTTCACCACCCGTATTCATAAATTCATCACCATCATGCACTGTAGTTTTTGCTGCATAAGTGCCTTGGCGTACAGGTGATGTTACAATCTGAAATTGATTCGATAATGGGTTGTTTAAGTTGTAGTTAACTTCTGCCCAAGGCGAGTAAGTTCCTGTTTCAAACCCCGCATCGTATTTAAGCTGGGATTGACTCTCAAAAGCTGCAATTAATAGCACAAAAATAGTTAAATTTTTCATATTACGCATTTTATCACAGGTATAAGTATCATATTCGTGAAATCTATAGCAATAAATTTAACTTTAATTGAACTAACATAGTAGAATAAGCCACTTTTTAGACCTTAGATATAAGAGTAGCCCTATGTTTAATCGAAATGACAGTATTGCCAAAACAGATCCTGAATTGTACGCAGCGATTGTTAAAGAAAACCAACGCCAAGAAGACCATATTGAGTTGATTGCTTCTGAAAACTACACCTCGCCTGCAGTGATGGAAGCCCAAGGCTGTCAAATGACCAATAAATACGCCGAAGGCTATCCTGGCAAACGTTATTATGGCGGTTGTGAGTTTGTCGATATTGCTGAACAACTGGCTATCTCCCGAGTTAAAGAATTATTTAATGCCGATTATGCGAATGTGCAACCGCATTCGGGTTCGCAAGCCAATCAAGCGGTTTATTTAGCTTTATTACAGCCTGGTGATACAATTTTAGGCATGAGTCTTGATCACGGTGGTCATTTAACTCACGGTGCTAAGGTTAATATTTCGGGTAAACTATTTAATGCCGTTCAATATGGCATTGATGATGACACTGGTGCTATTGACTTTGATAACGTTCGTGAAATGGCATTAAAGCATAAGCCCAAAATGATTATTGGTGGATTTTCTGCCTATTCCAAAAAAATTGATTGGCAACAGTTTCGTGACATAGCCGATGAAGTGGGTGCTTATTTTATGGTGGATATGGCTCATGTTGCCGGTTTAATTGCCGCAGGGGTGTATCCAAGCCCAGTTAATATTGCCGATGTCACTACGTCGACAACACACAAAACCTTACGAGGGCCGCGCGGTGGCATTATTTTAGCCAAACAAAACCCCGAAATTGAAAAAAAATTAAATTCTATCGTTTTCCCAGGTATTCAAGGCGGCCCATTGATGCATATAATTGCAGCCAAAGCCGTTGCTTTTAAAGAAGCCTTACAACCAGAGTTTAAAACCTATCAACAAAGCTTGGTTGACAATGCCGATGTGATGGCGAA
>CAMZLQ010000008.1 GCA_947311585.1 uncultured Alcanivoracaceae bacterium
CTTAAAGTACAATTAGACCAAACCATGAAAAACTTTGGCGAACAAGCCACCAAAGATGCCGAAACTTTAAACTTAGAAGAAATTTATTTAAAAACCAATACGTTAGAGCAAAATATTGCCAACATTGAAATCTATACCGAATTGCTTATCAAAGCAGGAGATTTAAACAACTCAGCAGGTGCCGATGTGGTTGCTCAATGGTATAAACGTAACCTACGTATGTGGGGAAATATCCAAAAACAAGTGAATCAAGATGATAAAAGAATTATGGTCTTACTTGGTGCAGGTCATACCGCTATTCTCAATCAAATTATTTCCTACAACAGCCACTGGAAAGCCGCTGATTTAAGAAAAGTACTCAATGGCAGTTATATCGATGTTGATTTTTAGACTTTATTTCACTCAATAAATATATCAGAGACCTTTGTATTATTATAGTGACGAGTAAAAAAATATTAAATTCACCAGCTTTTCGCTAAAAATCTCGCCAATAACTGGTTATTACTTTCAATTTTTAACTCAATCTGGCAAATTTTTTCTATTTTTTCTTTCGCCATATAGTTATGCAAAGGTCTCTATTGCATTAATGGTTTTTAAAATAATGTTATCGTCATGAAAATAAAAGTAGCCGTTGCTTGACAAGCAGGTAAACCATTAGTTATCGAAGAAATAGATTTGCAAGCACCACAAAAGGTGATGTATTAATCAAAATGCTTACATGAAGCTAATTGGTATGATGATAATTACAATTTTGTCCGTTTTTCATTATAAAATCATGCACCTCATGTAAAAGGTAATACTAAAAAAATAGTGTTACGAGGCACAGCTCTGCAGCATGATAATTTACCTTTGCCTATCTGGTTTTGGGATTAAAGTTAAAATTCCAATCGCATTTTTTTGTGAGAGTGTTATTATACTGTTTCTGTCCTTAGGGTTTGGGTGATAATTACAGTGAAAATATTTGGTAATATTTTGGGAGTTGGAATTGTTTTGATGATTATTTTAAGTTTTGTGGCAATTGGGCTGCATACTTTTTTTAACTTCACTTCTATTCCAATGCAAGAGTTGATTGTTTATCTGCATAGCAGTATTTTTATGTTGGGTATTGTTTATGCTTATGCTCATGATAAACATGTGCGCATTGATATTTTTTATCAAAACAAATCAACGCTTGTAAAAAAG
Source organism: uncultured Alcanivoracaceae bacterium (assembly GCA_947311585.1). Classification (GTDB taxonomy): domain Bacteria; phylum Pseudomonadota; class Gammaproteobacteria; order Xanthomonadales; family Marinicellaceae; genus NORP309. The sequence goes on from CAMZLQ010000008.1 coordinate 1,183, forward strand.
CGCATTAATTTTTTTGGCACCTTGTTTTTACTCATTCCTTTTAGTTTGTTTCTCTTTTATGCTTCTTATAACTATGTCGTTTCGTCTTGGTCAAAACTGGAAGGTTCTGCCGAGCCAGGTGGTTTGCCGTTTGTCTATGGTTTAAAATCTTTGTTGTTGATTTTGCCAGTTTTGCTTATTGCGACGGCTCTTGTTAGCTTATGGAGGAAACGTTAATGGAAGCGATGTGGGCATTGAGTTTGTTTTTTGTGGTGGCGGCTGTTTTATTGATTGGTTTTCCTGTGGCTTTTACCTTGGGTGGTGTTTCTCTGTGGTTTGCCTTAATTGGCTATTTTGCAGGTTGGTTTGATACATCTTTTGTCATGGCAATGCCAAACCGTGTTTTTGGCATCATGACCAATGTGACATTAATGGCAGTGCCTGTTTTTGTGTTTATGGGCTTAGTGTTAGAAAAAGCCAAATTAGCCGAATCTTTGTTGGAAAACATGACCGCTTTACTTGGTGGAGCCAAAGGCGGTATGGGTTTTGCTTTATTAATTGTAGGAACTTTATTAGCTGCCAGTACTGGTATTGTTGGTGCAACGGTTGTGACGTTAAGTTTGCTTGCTTTGCCAGTGATGAAAAAAAATGGTTACGATGAATCTTTGAGTGCTGGCACTATTTGTGCCACTGGAACATTAGGACAAATCATACCACCATCTATTGTTTTGGTTCTACTTGGTGATGTGTTATCCAACGCTTACCAACAGGCCCAAATTGATATGGGGATTTTTTCGCCCAAAACGGTGTCTGTTGGTGATTTATTTGCCGGTGCCATTATTCCAGGCTTTATTTTGGTTGGGTTTTATGCTCTTTATTGGGTTTACATCATTATTAAACACCCGCATAAAGCACCCGCCACCAAGACTAAATTAACTAAACCCATGAGTCAAATATTGGCTTCATTATTGCCCCCTTTGTTTTTGATTGTGGCTGTTTTGGGTTCTATTATTTCAGGCATTGCTTCACCGACAGAGGCAGCATCTGTTGGTGCGGTTGGCGCAGTCTTCTTAGCATTTCTCAACAAACAAATGTCACAATCTGTGTTGTTAGAAATTGGGAGAGAAACGGTGAAAGTTACCGCTATGATTTTTATGATTTTGATTGGAGCAGCTTTGTTTTCTTTGGTATTTAAGGGTTTTAACGGCGATGTCATTGTGCGTGACTTTCTCACTGATTTACCGGGTGGTAAATTTACTGGTTTTGTTGTTGTCATGCTGGTGATGTTTTTTCTTGGTTTTATTCTTGATTTTATTGAAATTACTTTTGTTATTATTCCGATTGTTGGTCCTATTTTGTTATCCCAAGGGTTTGATCCTGTGTGGTTGGGCATAATGTTTGCTATTAATTTACAGACTTCATTTCTGACACCGCCTTTTGGGTTTGCGTTGTTTTACCTCAAAGGAGTGAGTGATATTGATTCTAAAAAACTCTATAAAGGCGTATTGCCCTTTATTCTTATTCAAATACTGGTACTGATATTACTCACATGGCAACCAAAACTTACTTCCTTAATTTCATTCTAATCTGCAGTAGTTTTCAACTGTTTGCTCAATCTGATAAACAGTTGTTATCCGATTGGACGAAAAAAAACGAACTTTTTTTATTAAAAAATAATGACATTATCGAATCTTCTTGGTTTCAAGAAGCCTGTTTGGATTTGGCAAAACAATTGGAATTGACTCAAATTAAGCAATGTCAATTGCTTGATTCAACAAGTATCAATGCTTTTGTGTTTAATAATGGTCATGTGTATTTTACTAATTCTATGATGCGTTTGATCAACAATAAATACCAATGGGCTTCGATTCTTGCTCATGAAACGGCACACCTTGTTCTGCAACATTACCTTAAAACCCTAAAGAAGGTTAAGAAACCTGGTTTCTTTTTTCCGAAAAGAAAAATTAATAAACGCCTCAAACAAAATGAGCTTGAGGCAGATGAATGGGCAAAAAATAAATTGCTTGAGTTTAAAATGGATGCCAATCAAATATATTATTTTCTTAAGCGAGTAGAAAGTAACAGGAGCAAACAAAAAAGCGGCACTCATTTGAAAGCGTCAAAACGAATACAAGTACCTAAAAAAGAAGAATTAATCGATGAACCATTAATCAATTCATTAAAAAGAATTCTATTATTAACTTCAAATTGACACTCATCAAGTATTTTTTAACCCTGTGAAACTAAAATGGGTACAATATTATTTTGAGGAGATTATCATGGAATTATTTACTAGAATATTTGATAGCTATGTCGGCATGCTAAGTTTAGGTGTTATTTTATTTATGCTTGGCATGTTTGTTTGGTTTTATAAGTTTTTTACCAAAAAAATTGCAGAAGAAGATCAGGCACGTAATAATAAGAATTAAGAACTCATGCGTGACAATAATTGTTGGCACGCATGAAATCAATCTAAAAGCCCATGGTTTTAACTAAGTCTTTATAATGCATTGGACCAACTCGTTTTGATACTTCAACTCCTTGTGGATTAAAAATTATGGTTGTTGGTAGGCCACGGGTGTTTTTTCTTGAAAAATCAGTCGGTTGATAAACATTGGCTCGAACAACTGGATAGTTAATTTCGTATTCAAAAACAAAATCCTCAATTTTTGAATTATCAGCATCCTCATTGTTAATTCCTATTATCTCAATTTTATCGCCAAAATCTTTTTTAAACTGAACAAAATCAGGAATTTCTTTGCGACAAGGTGGGCACCATGTAGCCCAAAAATTAGCCACCACCCATTTGCCACGATAATCCGATAATTTAATTTGTTTGCCTTCTAAATCTGGGTAGCTAAATTCGAAAGCGTTAGGATCTTCTTTAGGTGCTTCAATCTTTGCTACAACCTTCTGTAAAACTGGTTTTGACTCAGCCTTTTGACTGGTTTCTTGTTGTTGCTCACATGCTGCTAACATTAGCACAGATGATATAAGAATTAGTTTAATTGTCATTGTTGTTCTCACTATTTTTAAATACGGATTTTACCGATTGTTTCATGTCAGGAAATATCTTAGACCAGATATTTTTCAAAAAAGGTTCAAAAAGTTCAAAGTTTTTGGTAGCATTTAGCGGTAAACTAAAACGCCCCATTGTGTATAGTTTGCCAATACTAATACTATCCAAATCCCTAAGCAAGACATAATCGCCGTCTTGATTGGTTTGAATGATTTTGTTTTCTTCCAACCAGTCGAGTTGTTCATGTAATTCGTCATCAGGAACTTTTTCAAGTCGATTGAATATTTCTGTAATGGTGATTGTCTTGCCTTTTTTACTGGCGTGCCATAACTGGTAAAGTATGTCTAATACAACCAAAAACCGTTGGTTGCCCGAATATTCTTGCACATGCCCTCGCCATCGAGATGTTTCTAGGGTTGCCGCAATCGTGCCTCCAAGCAAGATTATATTCCATGACAGGTAAACCCAAAATAAGAAAATAGGGATAGTTGCTAAGGTGCCATAAACACGTTGATAACTTGGAAAGGTGGTAATATACCAAGCAAAGCCTCGCTTTGCCATTTCAAATAAAACCGCTGCAACCACAGCACCAATGATAGCGGATTTCCAATTCACCTTGCGGTTTGGCACTATTAAATAAATTAGAAAAAATCCAAAGGTTGATGCCATTATGGGTAAAACCTTCAACAAATAAATTTTAATTCCTGCTAGACCTGAATAACTAAACATATAGGATGTTAAAGCTAGACCACCACCCACAAGTAAAGGTCCCATGGTCAAGACCGTCCAATACATGACGATTTTCTTTATCACATTACCTGAAGGTTTGGCATCCCAAATGCGGTTGAGTGCTTTTTCCATGGTATACATCATCATAATGGAGGTGACAAACACAAATAAGGACATGCTCAGTTTTAAATTGCGTGATTTTTCCACAAAGCCATTAATATATTCTTGCACCACTTCGCCTGATGTCGGCACAAAGTTGGAAAAAATGAAATCCTGAATCTGGCTGCTAACATTGCCAAATTGAGGGAAGGCAGCAAAGATAGTGACTAAAACCGTCATAAAAGGCACAAGCGATAATAAAGTGGTATAGGCAAGGGATGATGCAGATAACGATGTCTCGTTTTCAACAAAACGTTTACCGACTTCTTTTATGAATCGCCTGAAGGTGTCAATTCTTAATTTTAGCACATAAACATCCTATGCAGTTCGGCACCTGGATTGTCTTTACGCATAAAAGCTTCACCCACTAAAAATGCATTGATGTTATTTTGTTGTAACATTTTCACGTGTGCAGTTGAATGAATACCGCTTTCACTGATGACAATTCTATCGTTTGGAATTTCTTTGGCTAATACGACTGAAGTTTCGAGTGAAGTTACAAAGGTTTTTAAATTTCGGTTGTTAATGCCAATGAGTCGAGCGGGTGTTTTTAAAGCCCGAACCAATTCGTCGTGGTTATGGACTTCCATTAAGACATCCATTCCTAGCTCTTTAGCTAAAAGGGTTAACTCGTACAATTGTGGATCAGCTAATGCCGCAACAATTAATAACACACAATCTGCCCCCAGTGCTCGTGATTGATAGACTTGCCAGGCATCAATAATAAAGTCTTTACGTAAAACAGGGATAGATACAGCCTCGCGTGCTTGTTGCAAGTATTTATTGCTTCCCTGAAAATAATCCCTGTCTGTTAACACCGACAAACAGGCTGCTTCTGCTTTTTCATAGGATTGTGCAGCAGTGACCGCATCAAAATTTTCACAAATAAGTCCTTTTGATGGCGATGCTTTTTTAACCTCGGCAATGACCGCGGGCTGACCTATTTCTAATTTGTTTTTAATGGCCTGATAAAATCCTCTGCATTTGGGCATATCTTGCACGCATTGAGTCAGTTCTTTTAGCGACTGTTGTTGGCAACCGTCTTGTACTTCTTTAACTTTAGTATTTAAAATTTTAGTTAATATGTCACTCATCGCTAAATCCTTGTGTTATTGTTATCAGTTCATTCATTTTCTCAAGGGCTTTTCCTGAGAGCAAAACCTCTTGTGCCAGCTTAACGCCATCACTCATGTTAGTGGTTTTTCCAGAAACATAGATAGCCGCGCCTGCATTTAATGCCAAAATATCCGCTCCAGCTCCTTTTCCTGTGGTAAAGGCAGCTTTAATGAGTTCTAAACTTTCTAAAGAGTTGTTAACAATCAACTCAGAAACGTCTTGCGTTTTAATGCCAAAATTTTCAGGCTTAATGGTTAACTCAGCAATGTGACCATTTTTTAATTCAGTGACATAAGTGGGTGCAGCTAAGGAAATTTCATCCATGCCATCATGCGAAAAAACCACCATCACATGACGAGAGCCAAGGTTTTTTAACACACGGGCAGTTTTTTTCATCCAATCCTTAGCAAAAACACCCATAACTTGGTTGGGGGCTTCTGCTGGATTAGTTAGTGGCCCGAGTAAATTAAAAAAGGTGCGCAGTCCAATTTCCTTACGTGGAGCCACGGCATATTTTGTCGCTGCATGATGTGCTGGCGCAAATAAAAAGCCAATGCCGCATTGTTTAATGCATTGTTCAACTTGAGTGGCAGTTAAGTTGAGATTAACCCCTGCTGTTTCTAACACATCAGCTGATCCCGTGGTACTGGAAACAGAGCGGTTCCCATGTTTTGCAACGGTGCAACCCGCAGCAGCAGCTATAATAGCAGCTCCTGTTGAAACATTAAACAAACCAATACCATCGCCGCCAGTGCCGCAGGTATCAACAATATAATCATCAGTCACTTTGACCTTAGTGGCTCGATTACGCATCACTTTTGCCGCCTCAGTTATAGTTTGGACGGAATCGCCATTTATCTTGGATGCCATCAATAAAGCACCAATTTGTGCTTGAGTGGCATCTCCATCCATAATTTGATTCATCACTTGGGTCATCAAATTTTCTGGTAATTGTTCATTTTCACCTAAAATTGCCAAGGCTTTTTGTATTGCACTCATAAAGTCTCATATTATTTATAAATTAATACAACCGATAGTAAAACATCAGTTAAAAATAATAAATAAAATGTAATAATTTAAGTGGATTTGGTTCTTTATATAGTAACGTGAATGGTGTTTTTTTGTAATGTGATTAATTTGTGATTATTTACAATTGATTTTTTATCATAATGCTCTCCAAGATGTCATTGACACAATTTTAAAAGTTAAAAGAGGAAATCTCATGATTAAAAGTAATAAAACATACCTGACAATAAGCCTATTGGCTTTTGCTTTAATGGTGTTCACTTCGATTGCACAGAGTTCAAATTCACCATTTGCTCAAGTAGACAAAAATCAAACGTCTTTTGTGGTCAAAGGTGAAAAAGGCAAGTGCGGTGAAGGCAAGTGTGGAAACAATAAGCCAGCTAAGGCTGTAGCCACTGAAACCACCCAAGAAGAACCAGCTGAACCCACGACTAAAAAAAAATGCGGTGAAGGCAAGTGTGGAGATAAAAAAATTGAAAAGAAAAAAGATAAGAAAAAATGTGGTGAAGGCAAGTGTGGATAAATGATAAAAACGGTACTTTTGGTGCCGTTTTTTATTTTTTACTAAAAAGTTAAAGCCAAATAGAGGATTTTCATTAAATTATATGTCAATATAGTAACAGTATTTAACGATACCAACTTAAAAACAAAACAAGAGGAGTACCAAGCAATGAATAAAACAATGAAATTATTAATGACTGCATTAGTGTTGATGGTTGCAATTTCAGTAACCAGTTGTACAAATAAATCAACGGCTAAAGCAGATGCTGATAAATCAGCTGAAGCGGCAACAACTGCAGTGTCAGGCAAGTGCGGTGACAAAGCAGCTAAGAAATGTGGCGAAGGCAAGTGTGGCGACAAAGCAGCTAAGAAATGCGGCGAAGGCAAGTGTGGCGATAAAGCAGCTAAAAAGTGCGGTGAAGGTAAATGTGGCGACAAAGCAGCTAAGAAATGTGGCGAAGGCAAGTGTGGACACAAAGAAGGTGAAAAATGTGACGACCCTAAATGCAAAGAAGGCAAGTGTGGCGATAAAGCAGCTAAAAAGTGCGGTGAAGGCAAATGTGGCGACAAAGCAGCTAA
>CAMZLQ010000009.1 GCA_947311585.1 uncultured Alcanivoracaceae bacterium
GCTGGCATTGCCTTGGATGCCAAAGATCCAGTGCAAGCAACTGGAGCCATAATTCGCAACAACCTCATTTATCAGTGTGGCAACGTAGGCACTTTTGTTAATCAACGTGAAACAGGTGCGATTAACCTCAAAAACTTCACCAATACCCTCATAGAAAACAACACCATAGTCAATAATATTGGCAGTGCCATAAGAGTTGGTGGCAATGTTGGTTTTAATGACGAATGGGATGAGGTCAAAGGTCTAACAGCAACCATTCGCAACAATATTATCAGCGACACCACTGATGATGACACCACTGTACAACAAATTGAAGTCTATGGTATCGACATCGCCACGGGTAACAGTGCGGTTTGTACCTACAACAACTTATGGAACAACCACACCGCTGATTATAAAAATTGCCAAGCAGGCATAGGCAGCATATCCTCCGACCCCAAATTTGCCAGCATTCAATTAGGCACAAATTTTAATAACACCAATGATACCACCGCCGATTTGCATATTCAAAGCCAATTAGGGCGTTGGGATGAGAACACAAACACATGGATCAATGATGCACAAAGCAGCAGTTCCATCAATGCAGGCAGCATCGCCAGTGATTACACCCATGAAGTTGCACCCAATGGCAATCGCATCAATTTAGGATCCTACGGCAATTCACCCTACGCCTCCAAAGGCATCAAATCGCCGCCCGTTGCCAATGCAGGTAAAAATCAATACTTGCGAGCCGACAACAAAGGTTATGTTCGGGTTAATCTTGATGGCAGTTCATCCAGCGATGATGGCACAATCACCAGTTACCTATGGGAAATCAATGGCATATTTCTTGGCACAGGTGAAACATTAAATGATGTGGTCATGGGCATTGGTCTGCATGAAATAAAACTAACCGTGACCGACAACGACAACCTCTTTACCGCCGATAAAACCACCATCCGCATCAACCCCAACACCAGCAATCAAATACCAATTGCCGATGCAGGTGCCAATCAAGTAGTTACCGACACCGATGACAGCGGCAGTAATTTAGTGCTACTACAAGGCAATAAATCACATGATGATGACGGCATCATTGTGTCCTATCAGTGGCAAGACGAAAATGGCAACCCACTGTCTGATTTTTCCACCACCGCCCAAGACTTAGGCGTTGGTATTCACCAATTAAGCTTAAACATTATGGACAACGAAGGAGCTAGTGCCACCGATACGCTCCAAGTTAAAGTCAAAGGCGAAAACGATTATGCGCTGAATTTTGATGGTGGAGAATTTGTCGTTATCGAAAATGCCAACATGCCACAAGTCGATTTAACCATCGAAATGTGGATAAAACAAGACAGCAGCTCAGGTGACACCGATGGACTGATAAACCTAGGGGCCAATGATGGCAAACGTCTCATATTAAAAACAGGCGGACTGCCCGCTTGGGGATTAAACAATTATGCCGATACAGGCATCAGCATTGGGCAATGGCAACACCTCGCCTTTGTAGTCGAAAACAGCTTATTAACCCATATTTACATTGATGGCGTATCGCAAAACCTTATCGGTGATGGCATTATAAATATGCCTGATGCTTATATGTCGGTCGGTTCCTTTTACCAAGGCGTAGCCTCAAACTTTGACTTTAATGGCACAATTGACGAACTGCGAGTCTGGGATATCGCCCGCAGTAACGCAGAAATCAACGCCAACAAAGACACCGAACTCAACGGCAACGAAGCCAACTTAGTCGGCTACTGGAACTTTAACGACGGCAGCGGCACAAAACTCACCGATAAAGCTGGCAACCGCGATGGCAATCTCACTAATATGCAACAAACAGACTGGGTACTGGGCGTGATTAATCCGCATTAAAACCTTTTTGATTTTTGAACAAACCAGTAAGGTGTAATGGTCAAGTTCTAACTCACACTTTTATACATCAGGATTTGGGTTTAAACAATATACGCTTTGCATTCAATATTACAAACAAAGAGCTGAGCGACATGCCAATGGCTGCCATCCACGGGGTGAGGTAACCCATCATTGCCAATGGCGTCACGCTTAAGTTATAAACCAATGCCCAGATGATATTTTGTTTGATGATGCGATTGGTTTTTTGACTGATTTTCAATAAGTCTTCGATACTACTTAATGAGTTGCCCATTATGATTAAATCCGATGCTGAACGTGCCAGTTGCGTGCCTTGATTAAAACTAATAGAAACATCTGATTGCGCTAAGACAGGGGCATCATTAACGCCATCTCCCAACATCACTGTTTTAAAACCTTGATCTTGGTGGTATTTAATTATATTAATTTTTTCTTCTGGTGATTTTTCCCCCAAATAATGACCAATGCGTAAAATCCTAGCCACTGTGGTTACAGCCTCTTCTTTGTCTCCACTTATTATCGCGACATAATTATCGTTTTCTTTTAATTGTTTTATGAGTTCAATACTGCCTTTTCGTACCTTATTTTCCAATTCAAATGCCGCAACAATTTTATTGTTTCTACTTAGGTAGGTCAGAACTTTTTTACTGTTAATCACTTTATCAGACTCATTACCACACCACATCAACGAACCAATTTTCCAGTTATCGCCATTAATAATCGCTTGTAAACCCAAACCCGATTTTTCAACAAACTCTTTTATCTCTATTTCATCATCATAATAGTCATTAAAAGCACTGGCAATCGGATGCGTGCTTTTGTGTTCGAGACTTGCTGCAATTTTTAATATAACCTTTTTGGGTATGTCACTGAATGGATGAACTCTTGCAATTGACATGGAAGGTTCGGTTAGGGTTCCTGTTTTATCAAAAAACCAATGATGAACCTTAGCAATCCCACTTATGGCATCAAGATTATTGATTAATATCCCGCTTTTCATCAAGCGTACACTGGCTGCAGTTAAAGCTGCCGGTGTTGCCAATGATAAAGCACAAGGACACGTTGCAACCAAGACTGCCAAGACGGTGACTAATGCTTTATCGGGGTTATAAATTGAATAATAGATTGCCGTTAGAGCTGCCAGCATTAACACTATTGCCACAAACCAAGAGGCTATTTTGTCTACTAACAGTAAGGTTTTGGGCTTTTGCAGTTGAGCATTTTCGAGTAGATTACTCAGGTTGGCTAATATGGTATCATTGCCAATTGCTGTGGACTTTATTCGAATAGAACCCCTTTGCACTAAACTGCCTGCCATCACGCGATCACCCACTACGCGATTTATCGCTCTGGATTCGCCAGTTATCATGGATTCATCTACTTTAGCATTGCCTTGTGTGATTATCCCATCTAAGGCTATAATCTCGGTTTCATCAGTACGTATAACATCCCCTTTTACAACATTGTCAAGTGGTAGGTTAACAAATTCACCATCACGCATTGCCGCTACACTTGTTGGTATCATGCTCCCTAAGGCATCGTTACTGCTCAAACCTTGGTGGCGAACCGACATTTCAACAAAGCGACCCGCTAAGAGAAAAAACACAAACATAACCATGGAGTCAAAATAAATTGTATGCCCACTATGGGTCAAAACATTCCAGACACTCACTGTGTATGCTAATGAGATGGACAATGCCACTGGCACATCCATACCTAAGTGTTTATTGCGCAGGTCTCGAATGGCATTTTGAATAAAAGTATTACCCGCGTAAAAAAACACAACCGTAGCTACCAGTAAGCTAACCAATTCAAAGAATCGTCGCATTTGTGGATCAATACCATTGTATTCTCCACTGTAAAGTGGAACGGATAACGTCATGATAAACATCATGCCTAAGCCAGATACAATCAACCTTTTTAGTGCATTCTTCCTTTCTTGATTAACCACTTGTTGGGAGTCTTGTTCGTGACTAACGATGGGTTTGTAACCCAGAAAGTTAAGTGCCGTGAGTATTTGTGAAAGTTTAATCTTTTTTAAGTCAAATTCAACACGCACAATTTTTGTTATGCTATTGAGTTTAACTTCTTGTATCCCGTCAAGTTGTCGCAAATGTTTATCAACCAGCCAACCACAGGCACTGCAATACATCCCTTCTAACCGAATAGAGACTTGATAGACAGAATCCTTGAGGTGCTTAGCAAATGATTTAAACGAAATATCATCATCGTATTGCAGCCACTTTTTTTCAGCCACTTCGGCCTTATGAGCTGGTTTTGAGTCACCTCGATAATCGTAAAACTCACAATACCCTTCTTCATCAATAAACTCAGCCACAGCCTTGCATCCATGGCAACACATTTTTTGTTGCGCACCATTGATAGTGGCATAAACAGTGACACCATCAGGAATTAATTCATGGCAATGAAAACAAGTTGAACAAACGGTATCTTTCATAAGAAATCAGAACTGTGATTTAGAAAAAATAGATTAACACAACAACAAAAAGTTGGATAAGAAATTTTAAAACAATTGTTTCATCCCTATTCACCATTTTTTAAAAAACATTTTAAAAGAGACCTGTGCCCAACTCGCAGAACGTGTAAAAATGGCAAAGGTCTCAAAGAGCTTGTCTTAAAATTACTTTTTATCGTTGTCTGTTTTATAAGAAACATTATGTTCTAAGACTTGTGGTGCATGCTTTGAGGCAATGACCAATGTTGTAATTGATGCAACAACTGCAATAGTTGGCAATGCAATAACAAACCACACAATGGGGTATTTATACCATGCTTTCTTTTCGATTTTATTTTTTTGGTCCAAAATACTTAGTCTCCTCGGCTATCGTTGTTCCATCTTCTCCAACAGCAGTGATTATAATCTGAATGTTTTGAATACGTCTTTTGACATCTGCTTTTTGAGCTCTTACTTTTACAGGCAGGATTAACACATCGCCTGGAGGTAATTTGCGCTCTTTAAATTTGTCATCAATAACAACATCCAAGTCTTTTCCAAACCCTTTTGCAGTAATCTTATATTGTCGAACAGATTTACCTTTATTCATAATTTTAAGCTTATAAACATTTTCTATTGTTTTTGAGTCAACTTGGCGGTAAAAACTATTTCTATCTCGCAAAACATCAACAGCCATATCCTTTCGATTAATTAAAGTGTAAGCAAATAAGCCTAAAAATATACTTAAAGCAACAGCATAAAGTATTATTCTTGGACGAAGAATGTGTGTTTTTTGCCCCTCTAATTGATTCTCAGTAGTATATTTAATCAAACCTGGCTCTTTACCAATTTTAATCATAACCTCGTCGCAGGCATCAATACAGGCAGCACAAGCTATGCACTCGTATTGTAAACCATCACGAATATCAATACCCGTAGGACAAACCTGAACACAGGCTTGGCATTCAATACAATCGCCGGGGTTCTCAGTTTCTGCTCGTTTCTTTTTACCACCAACACGTGGTTCTCCACGTTCGACATCGTAGGAAATAATTAAGGTGTCGCGATCAAACATGGCACTTTGAAAACGTGCATAAGGGCACATGTGCATACACACTTGCTCACGCAAAAACCCTGCATTTCCAAAGGTCGCTAAAGCATAAAAGAAAATCCAAAAGGTCTCCCAGGGACCAAGTGTCCAAGTTTGCACATGAAAAAATAGCTCACGAATCGGTGAGAAAAAACCAACGAAAGTAAAACCAGTCCATAATGCCAATAGCAGCCATAAAAACAACTTTAAACCACGCGTTTTTACTTTCGCAAAATTCCAAGGTGCTTTATCAAGTTTAATTCTTTTATTTCTATCGCCTTCAAGCCAATACTCTATGCGGACAAATAACTCTGTCCATACAGTTTGTGGGCAAGCAAAACCGCACCAGACTCTGCCAGCCAAAGCCGTGACAAAAAACAGAGTAAATGCAGCAATAATAAGTGCCCATGATAAGAATATAAAATCTTGAGGCCAAAAGGTAATAAAAAATATATGAAACTTTCGCGCAGGTAAATCAAATAGAACCGCTTGGTGTCCATCAAAATTTAACCACGGCAATAAATAAAATATACCCAGAAGCATATAAAGAGAAATTTTCCTTAGTCTCTGAAAAAAACCCTTGACGTTGCGCGGATGAATTTTCTTTCTTTTTTCGTATAACTGAATTTCTAACGGTTGTTTACTGTCGCTCATTTGATTGCCCTCATGTGAGACGTATTAAGTTATTCTTGATTAGAACGAATGCCTTTTGCTAGTTTAGTGCGTGGGAGAACCATAACCAAACCAACCATTACTGCGGTAATTAGGTTAAAGACCCAAAAGAAAACAAAACCAAAGGTATAGCCTTGCATTGCGGTAATGTCTATTGGAAAAGTGGCTAACTGAGCCAGTAATTCTGGCTCGAAAGCCGCAAAAAATGCCATTGTTTGAACGGCTGCAACAACAAATGAAACCCAAACAACGACAGCCAAGCGCCTATAAAATATACGCTTGAGCTGTCTTTTGTTAAAATCTATATCTTGCATATTACTGCAATCATTCATGACTTAACGAATACACATAAGCGGCTAAAGTTTTAATACTGCCACTATCAAGAATTTCTCCATGGGCTGGCATTTTGCCAGAAGTGCCTTCTAAAAGAATGGTTTCAATCATGCTGGAATCAAATGAGTGGAGCCACGTTGTATCTGTTAGATTTGGTGCACCCATCAAGTGATTTCCTTTAGCATCAGCCCCATGACATGCGACGCAGAACATGGCAAATTTTCCTTTACCTTCTGCTACCAAATCACTGTCTTGACCTTCTTCACTAAAATTACGCACATAGGCAGCCACTTGTTTAACACCATCATCTCCTAAGGCAGAAACCCATGCTGGCATAACACCATTTCGACCATTGGTAATTGTTTGCACCAAAGTATCTGGTTCTCCACCATAAAGCCAATCATTATCCGTTAGGTTTGGAAACCCTATTGCACCTTGTGCATCGGACCCATGACAGGTGCTGCAATGATTGGCAAACAAACGCTCACCTATTGCCATTGCTTTTTCATCCTTGATCATTTGAGGAATCGGTTTATCGATAAAAGTACTGAACAGTTCTGCACGTTTTTCTAAAACGGCTGTGTTTTCTTTTGCCCATTCGCCTTCTTCAGTCCACCCTAATGTTCCTTTATAATTGCCCATACCTGGATACAAAACCAAATAGCCAATAGCAAAAATAATGGTGAAAATAAACATAAACAACCACCAACGCGGCAAAGGGTTGTTGTATTCTTCAATACCATCCCATTCATGTCCTGTTGTTTCCCCTTGCTTATGCCCTTCAGACTTCATTTTTGAAGTTGACCATAATAAATAGGAATACCCTACAATATGAACGACAACAATAATTATTATATATAAACTCCAACCACTAGTCATTTCCATTTTCATTACCCCCAGTATTTTCAGTTTCAAAACCATCTTCTAATGGTAAGCTAGACATGTACTCAAATTGTGATTTTTGTTTATCACTATAAGCCCAGAAAACTATGCCGAAAAAAGCAATCATCATTACGATTATAAATATTCCACTTATCATTTGTAACTCCTAGGGATTGCAGTTCCCAAAACTTGCAGATAGGCAATAACAGCCTCTAGTTGAGTTTTACCATCAACATCAGCTTGAGCACTATCAAGTTGTTCTTGCGTATACGGCACACCAAACCACTTGGCTTGTACTTTCATACCCGCCGCAGTCTGTTCCGCATCAACCAATTTTTCAGCAAACCATGGGTATCCTGGCATATTTGATTCTGGAACAACACTACGAGGATCCATTAAATGGTATTCATGCCATTCATCAGTGTATTTCCCTCCAACACGATGCAAATCAGGTCCCGTTCTTTTAGAGCCCCATTGAAATGGATGATCATAAACAAACTCATTAGCTTGTGAATAGTGACCATACCGTAAAGTCTCATCAACAAAAGGTCTAATCTGTTGTGAATGACAGTTATAACAGCCTTCTGAAATATAAATATCTCGGCCTGCCAACTCTAAAGCCGTATAAGGCTTAAGATTTGGATGTGCTTCAATAACACTGGTTTGAAACATTAATGGAACAATCTCAACCAAGCCACCCATACTGACCACTAAAGCAATCAAAATTCCCATTAAGCCAATGTTTTTTTCTATTTTAGCGTGTTTACTCATGCCGCCACTCCTGCGATGTCTTTGGCATCGCCTTTCGATTTAACAGTCATTATAAAGTTGTATAACATTATGCACATTCCAGCTAAGAACAAGGTTCCGCCTATAAAGCGTGCAATATAGTATGGGTATGTTGCTTTAACAGTTTCTGCAAATGAATACACAACAGTCCCATCAGCATTAATATCACGCCACATCAAACCTTGCATAACACCAGCAATCCACATAGAAGCGATATATAAAACAATACCAAGTGTTGCAATCCAAAAATGTGTATTAATTAATTTAGTTGAATACATAGCCTCTTTCTTCCAAAGTTTAGGAATCAATACATACAAAGAACCGATAGTAATTAATGCAACCCAACCAAGAGCACCTGAATGCACATGTCCAATCGTCCAATCGGTATAGTGCGACAAAGCATTAACCGTCTTAATTGCCATCATTGGACCTTCAAATGTAGACATACCATAGAAAGATAACGAAACGATTAAGAACTTGATTATAGGATCATCACGTAGTTTATGCCATGCACCAGACAATGTCATGATACCATTAATCATACCACCCCAAGATGGAGCCAATAAAATTAATGAAAAGACCATTCCTAGTGATTGCGTCCAATCTGGTAAAGAGGTGTAATGTAAATGATGAGGGCCAGCCCACATATAAGATGAAATCAATGCCCAAAAATGCACAATTGATAATCTATAAGAATAAACTGGACGACCTGCTTGCATGGGAATGAAATAATACATCATCCCTAAGAAACCAGCAGTTAAAAAGAATCCTACGGCATTATGTCCATACCACCACTGAACAATTGCATCAACTGCCCCAGGATAGACCGAGTAAGATAAATGCCAATTAACAGGAATCTGAAGGTTATTAACTATATGTAATAAAGCAATAGTTATTATAAAAGCAGCATAAAACCAGTTTGCAACAAAGATATGTTTCTCTTTCCTTTTTGTTATGGTACCAAAGAAAACAATTGCATATGATACCCATACGATTGTTAAAAATATATCTATGGGCCAAATAAGCTCTGCATATTCTCGTGATTGTGTGTAACCAAATGGTAATGTTAGAACAGCTCCAACAATAACTAATTGATAACCCCAAAACACAAAAGATGCTAATTTAGGCAAAAACAAATCAGCTTTACACGTTCGGTATACCACATACAAAGAAGTACCAATTAGCGCATTACCACCAAAAGCAAAAATAACCGCATTGGTGTGTAATGGCCTTAATCGACTAAAAGTCAACCAAGGGACATCCAAATTTAATAATGGCCACGCCATTTCTGCTGCTATAAAAACGCCAACAAGCATGCCAATAATGCCCCATAAAACAGTAGCGATGGCAAACTTTTTGACAATTTCGTCGTTAAAGTTAGTTTTCATTAATTACCCTCTTTTTTGATTAACTCGCTCATTATATGTAAATGCTAATATAAGGATATTGATATTAATCAATTTTATTGATTTTTTGATATTATTGTTACATCTTAGGCTAGACTTTGGCATAATCAATCCAACTTAAACTGTAAATGTCAATTGCCAAATTTATTTCAATCAAATCTAATTCTTAAAGATTTTACAACTCGCGCTCCTGAATCACGATGTCAATTGTGTGCCGTCAACTCCATTTGTTTGCCATCAGGCTTGTCAAAAGATGAGCTGTGTGAACTCGAAAACATTATGACCACATCAAAAGTCGTTGACAAAAATATGCAACTTTTCAATGATGGTGAAAAGTTTCATTCGCTTTACATTGTTCACTCAGGAATGTTTAAGAGCTGCTCACTCGATGAAAATGGAAAAGAGCGCATCCTTTGTTTTTTTCTGCCTGGTGAAATCATGGGATTAGATGGCATTCATGCAGAAAGCTATCAATCAACTGCCATTGCACTGACTACCAGTTCCTATTGTAAAATACCTTTTAACCAACTATTGGACGTATCCGAAGATTTTCCCATTATTCAACGGAATTTACTAAAAATAATGAGTAAAGAGATTTACTCTAATAAAAAAACATATATTGACTTAGGCAGCACTGCAAAATTAGCATTATTTATATTCAACATTTCTCAACGCTTCAAAAAACGGGGTTATTCAGAAAAGGAATTTTATTTACCTATTTCTCAGCGCGACATAGCCAATTACCTTGGCATGGCAGAAGAGACTTTGAGTCGAATCTTTAAAAAATTACAAAAACTGGGTGCTGTTAACTATAAAAAACACATATTAACTGTGGTTAACCAACAACAACTCAAAGAAATTGCTCAACTAAGTAGCGCCAAGTAATTTATTAATTAATCCAGCAGCAATACCAATGCAACTCCGGACATGGTTATGCAAACACCTATTATTTTTTTGGTGTTAATTTTCTCCCCAAGCATCAGCCATGACATCAATAGGATAAATATTGATGCGGTTTCGTTCAATATTGATGCGATAGATGCACTGGTGTATTTATAACCTGCAACCCACACCATCATGGATACATATTGCCCAATAAAAGCCCCAACAATTAACCATTTGCCTCCTTTCTTTTTAACGACGTGAAAAACCGCTAAAGATTTTTTTAATATCAGTCCATAAACCATCATGGCAACCATTCCACCAAATGAACGTATAAGAATCAACCAAAAAAAAGGCACTTCGTTACTGATAGGCTTAATCATTACAATTCCTAAGGCAGTAAACAACACTGCTAATACAGCATAGACAAAACCCTTAATTGGGGGATGCTTTATATCCAGTGATTTTTTTCTGTAACCCACCAAGATAACACCCGATAAAACCATTATCATTCCAAGGTATTGCCAAATAGTTAAAACTTCACCCAAAAATAGTAAGGAAAAACCAACAACAAAAGGACTGTATAGGCTCCCTGTAATACCCGTTAAACTTGCCCCTATTATTTGCAGTGCTCTCAAATAAAACATATCAGCCAGCATGATTCCAACAAAACCACTGGATAAAATTATGAGCAAGTCAGAAACTTTTATTTCTGGAATTAAAAAACCAGATACATGCAAGTAATTAAAATTTTGAGTTGTTGTAAATAATTGGTCTGCAATTATCACCGTTGGAACCATTAACGCAAAGACAAAAACAGACTTAAATAAATTCATTTCATAAGCATTGAAATGATCACCCGCTTTTTTGTAATAGATGACTGCAATTGCCCACAAAAAGGCACAAAGCAACGATAAAATTTCACCAAGACCCATTAAACAATAGCATCTTTAATAAATTGCCCAAGTAATCGAAACTCTTGCGATCGAGAACTTCCTTTTCTCCACACTAAACCTATGTCTCTATAAGCATTGTCAATCGCTTGAGTCACTAAATTTGTGTTATGTAACATGTGTGAGTTTAATGACATTTCTGGCAAATAAGTGACGCCCATATCAATTTTAACCATCTCAATTAAAGTTAAGATGCTACTGGCAGTGTAATGACTTATCTTATTCTGGTTTTTAATCTTACAAGCACTTAATGCGTGATCTCGCAAGCAATGACCATCTTCTAACAATAAAATGCTGTCATCGGTTACCTTTGTGTTTTTTCCTTTTTTGTTAACCCATTTGCTTGATTGACTATAGGTTAAATAAAACTTATCTCTAAATAAACTATAAGTCTCAACATTTTTCAACGCATAAGGCAAAGCTATTAGTAAAACATCCAAATCTCCTTTTAATAATTTATCGTATAAATTTAGAGTAATGTCTTCATTTAAATACAACTCTAAATCTTCATACTGCTGTTGTAAATCAAATGCAAATTTAGAGAGTAAAAAAGGTGCAATTGTTGGAATAATTCCTATTGATAATTTACTAGAAAATGGTTCTTTGTTGCCGTGTGATATATTAACTAACTCAGAAAGTTCGGTTATTACAATTTTAGCCTGTGTATAAACTTCACGCCCCAAAGTTGTCACGGTTACCGATTTATTCGTCCTATCAACCAACTGTCCATTTAAGGTGAGTTCTAACTCTTTAATTGCAACAGAAAAAGCAGATTGCGAGACAAAACAACTCAATGCGGCTTGACCAAAATGATTCTTCTCCACTAAAGCAATAAAATACCTTAGTTGTTTTATAGTTGGATAATTCATGACAGCAATTATTTAAAAAAACAACCATAACACGATTTATTGTTTATTAATAGCCAAAAAAAATGCAAACCCGAAAGTTTGCATTTTTTTAAAAACCTTTTAGTCCTGTAGTTACAAGCAGGTCACTGTAACATTGGTTACATTAGAACCAGAAATAACTCCCGATGCATTAGTAACAGTACATGTTTGACCAGGAGGTTGCGTTAATACCGCTACATTATATGCCGTTCCTGTGTCTTGCACTGGGAAGTTAAATGTCGTATTACCTGTCACATTAACCGTATCTCCACCATTGTTTTGTAAAACAAGAGGCCCTGCGGTTGTCATGCCAGTAACTGAGCCACCCACACTAAATTGTGGAGCCGTTCCACAACCAGGAGGGAAAGGACTAGGATTACTCAAACAAATATCTCTACCAGAAAACTGAACATTTACACTTGGATCGCCACTTCCAACAGCAAAAGTACACGTTCCTGTATTTCCAGATCCAATATCATCTAACGAAGCCAGTACAATTACAGTAGACTGTCCACTTGCATTGGTCACTGAAGGACCGCTGGTTATTGAAAGAGAGCCACCTGAAGAAGTACAAGTGCCTGAAATTGCCGCACCTTCAACTAGATTTCCTGATCCATCGTATAAGGTCAGTGTAATTTGTTTTTGACCAGAAGTGGAAAAACCTGAAGGATTTGCATTGAGAACACCACCATTAGATGATGTAACTTCCAAACAAACAGGTAGGAGTAAACCATCAATTCTATCTTTACAACCGATGCCTCCTGCATTAAATTGAAAGCCCCCTTCTGAAATATTCGTTGTAATGCCGATAGTTCTTGCTGTAGTGGTTGTACAACCATCACTACCAGTTGCATTTAAAATGGTTCCAGAGTTTGTCTGTCCATCTATAATTCCTGAGCCTTCACCATTATAGGAGAAACTTACAAACCTGCCTGGCATAGGATTTTGTGCCGAATCAACAACACAAACAGTAAATAACGAAGACACATTTGCTGGTATTATACTCGGAGATACAAGCAAGTTAGTAAAGCCACCTCTGTAACCTTCCACTCCAGGAAATGCTGTTAAACCAACATCAGTTATGGATTTAACAACTCCATTGGTCACAGGCCCTTGACCCTTAACATAAACTGCAGCAATTCTTCCTAATTGAGATACAGGATAATTAATTCGTGTGGTTGCAAGACCATTCGCATCAAGTATGGCTGTTGCTTCAATATTTCCATCTACAGCTCGGCCAATTGCATAAGGCAATATACCAAAATCATTATTGACGGTGCCTGACTCATCATTTCTATTAAAACGTTCCAAAATCGTTAAGTTATTTTGAGAATTAACACTCGAAACTGTAACTGCAGACTCTAAATCTTCATTACCTAGGGATTCTTCACCAAATACCACTAAGGTATCATTTGGCTGAACACCGCCTGCCGCTGTGATAAACGATGCACTGTTCGATGTAAAGCTTGAACCACCTTCTTGAGGGTCTCCATCGGTTGACGAATGCACAAAGCTACCCGCTCCATTTAAAGGATAACCTGATATTGGAGAATTTATCATACCAAATTGTACGGTTTGAGGTAAAGCCGGGTTTCCGCCTTTATCCGTACCGATAGCACTAATGATTAAACTGTAAGAACCATCTTGGTACTCCAATACAGGAAAACCATTATCATCAATTATAGGATTTCCATCTATATCAAAAGTTTGAGGTCCATTAACAGTCAGAGCATCCAGTGTGGGTGTCGTCAATTTTAAGGACCATAAGCGACCATCACTTACAATATACTGTGTCACAGTTGTCAACGCATCTTGGATACCATTGTCAACGTTGTTATCAGCTTTATCAGTCGTTGCTGTGACAAAAATAGTATTAGGGTTAGTGCCCGACTGAACAGAAGCTGTTGCAATACCATTGGTTGTAGCAACATTAATAGATGAACCTTGCACAGCTGCACCCGAAACATTAACACCCGTTAACTTTTCACCTGAATTGCCAGCATCTGTTGTAATTGATAATCTCACGTTATTAACTTGAGGGTCATTTACAGGTAAACTTCCGCCTTTCAATGAAACACTGACATTTTGCGCAGTCGCTCCACCAGAGCCATTTACATATAGGGCTTTATTTGAATCCAAGAATGAAATTGATGAGGGCAATGCAGAATTACTTCCTCCATCAACAACATCAATCAATACAGAAGAGGAGAGTTCTCGCCCTGAACCCGCTTCAATTGCAGAAATACTAACAGTAACATTTGCAGGTATATCTTTTGACCAAAGAAATAGATTGCCGTGGCCATTGACCATTTTTACATAACCTTGGGTTTGTTGAGGTTCAATAAATTCATTTATTGGTGTTGTAGGGTCATCATTGACAGTGAAGTACATCGCATTAGCGGGGCTAATCGATACAGTAACAATTGCAGCTCCAGCACCTTCATTAAAAGCAGGATTTGTTACATTACCAAATACATCACGCACCTGTAAATCAACTTCAGTCATAAACGGAGTGCCATTGAAGAACTCTACATTATTAACATTTGCAGGCAATGAACTTTGAGTGACCACTCCTTTTAATTGCTGAACAGTAGGATCTGGTCCATCTGTAACGGTAAATCGTAAAGTACCAGAATAGGTTTTACCTTCAAGAGAAGCTGATGCAGTATAATTGACTATTCCTGAAGCTGAGCCTGTATGAAGGAAAAAAGTTGCAATACCCCCTACAGTTTCATCGTTTTGTGTAATCCACCCTGTTGTAAATTCATTAATATCCTCGGTTTCAGTGTCATCAGGTACAGATAAAAACCCAATATCGACATTGCTAGTCGTTAAATTAACTACTGTCCCATCCGGTGCCACACTCCCATTTGGAAAGGTCACCTTAACATTGAGTTGTGTGAAAAATGGCGAACCGATGAAAATGGGAAAACCTAATGTATTAGCAGGTAAAGTCGAAACTACCGGTGTTAGTGTCAAAATCAACCCATTAGCAGGAGGGTTAGATGGCGTACCAGGACCTCCTGTTGCTCCACCACCACTTCCCCCACAGGAAGTAAGCATAAATACAATGAGGAGAATTGATACTGTTGTTATTTGTCTTTTCATAGCTTTAAGAATATTTAATTTATTAGTGATCACTTTATAAACTCTCTTTAATTATTGTTGGCGTTACAAATATAAGTAACTCGGCTTTATCATTTTGAATGGCTTTATTTCTGAACAAAGCTCCAAGACCTGGAATATCTCCTAAGACAGGCACTTTTGATCTATCTGTTCTCTTAACTTGCTCATAAATTCCTCCTAGAACTATTGTTTGACCATTATCAACCAAAACTCGGGTTTCAATTTGCCTAGTATCAATTGTAGGAATAGAGCCACCTAGTGAAGTTGATACGTTTTCACCTATGGTATCATTATTGATTTTTAACGTTAAATCAACACGATCATCAGGTGTAATTAATGGCGTTACTTCTAATGAAAGCACTGCTTCTCTAAATACGATTGAAGTAGCACCACTTGATGTTGCTTGCTCATAAGGAATTTGCACACCCTGTTTGATTTTGGCTTCTTTTTGATTGGTTGTCACCACTCTTGGTGTGGAAATTACTTCTCCTCTGCCTTCTGACTCTAATGCAGATAACTCTAAATCTAATAGATAATCTGCTGCCAAAATACTAAATGCCCATCTTGACGCAGTACTCGTGGCTGTTGGTAAATTGACATTAAGTCTTTCCCCCAAAGAAGGTCCAACTATTGGAGAGCCTTGAGTCCCTGGAGTGAAATTTGGAAGACCAGAACCACTTGGACTATTGAGTCTATTTTCAATCGCTCTAGAATTAAGTCTATCTAACGCGCTTAAAGAACCCCCTGTGCTAATAATATTCCCATACTTATCTTGTTTTGATCCATTGACACCAAAACGCACACCTAATTCATCACCAAAATCATCCGTAGCTACAACAATTCGAGATTCAATTTGCACTTGTTTTACAGCCACATCTAAATTTCTTACCAACTCTTCAATAACTACGAGTCTATCTGGAATATCAGAAATCAACAATGTGTTAGTACGTTCATCAAATGTTACTGTGCCTCTTGGTGATAACATGCTTCCATTTTCTTCGTCTCTTCTACCATCAAGTAAAGTAGCAAGCTCTTCTGCTTTTGCATAATTAACTTGAATGTATATAGTCTTAAGAGGCTCAAACTCTTCTTTTTCTTTTAAAGACAATAAAATCTGTTGCTCTCTGTCTGCAATTTCTTGTGCTGGAGCAATCCAAATAACATCATTTTTTCTTCTTTTGTCCAACTGTTTCGCATTTAAAACATTATCCAGAGCTTGATCCCATGGAACATTATTTAACCGCATTGTGACATTTCCTTGAACCGTATCAGCAACAATTATATTTAATTG
Source organism: uncultured Alcanivoracaceae bacterium (assembly GCA_947311585.1). GTDB lineage: Bacteria > Pseudomonadota > Gammaproteobacteria > Xanthomonadales > Marinicellaceae > NORP309. The sequence goes on from CAMZLQ010000009.1 coordinate 16,642, forward strand.
GGAAGCATCTGCAATCAAGCTTAATACAGCTCTAACATCAATATTTTGAAAGTTAAAGGAAACTCTTTCGCCTACATATTCCACTTCTTTATTTAAAGCTTGTGCACTGTTGTCAAGGCTTTCTTGTTTTTCTGAAACTTCCACAACGTATTCTGATCCTGTTTGGTAGGATAAATATTCATAATTACCCGATGCTTGAATATCAACAACCACATTTCCATTCCTAGATCTGACATCTACAAATGTAACAGGTGTCGCAAAATCAATAACATCTAATTTACTATCAAATTCTTCAGGTAAACTCGTCGACTGAGCTTCTAACTTTATCTTATCGGCTGTTTCTCTCAAGTTAACAACTACTCCGGGCTTATTAAATGAAATTATAATTTTACCCTGACCTCTGTCCCCTCTCCTAAAATCGACTCCTTGAATAGCATAATGATTGTTGGAAGATGAGTTGCGATTAGACTTCTTGTCTCCATAAACTCTAATTTTCATGCTATTACCATCAACTGTTACTTCATGACGTGTGGCTTTAAACAAATCAATCACAGCTCGAGTTTTAACATTGTTAGACACAATTCTCATGCTTTTTGTATTGCCTTGAGAGACTGGCAAAAGTTTTACTTTTGACGAGTTCAGTACTCCTCTTAAATCAAATGCTAAGCGTGGAGGCTTTGACGTAATAAAAGCTTCTGGTTTTTCAACAACACCATCAAAAGTAAGATTAAATTCAACACTTCCATCCAAATTTGATGTGAAATCTACCTTTTCTAAATTTATTTGTGCCATTATCGATGATGATACTAACAAAAGTAATAGTGAAAAATAACTAACTCTTATTTTAGATTTTTTTGCCGTTGTTTTATTCATGTTTTTACCAAGCCTATTTTGAATAGTTTTCGATTTAATATTTAATATATTCATTATTCTTCTCTTAAAGCAATACTTGCTTCTCTTTTTGTCCATCCACCCAGTCCATCTGATAACCATTCTGACACTGTTATCTGATCTTCTTCAATTTTTATGATTTCACCATAATTTTGTCCAAGATGTTGCGAAACAGCCACACGGTTAACGCCTCCTTCTGGATCTTCAATTAATCCCCAATAACTTCCATCTTGCATATAAGTCCCAACCATGTATAAACTATCTAACGGGTAAGTTTCTAACATTTCTTTTCTTCTGTTAGTATTTGGACCAATACCATCTTTTGCAATAACTGGCTTAATATCTTGTTCTTCAGTCACCGCTAAATCGTTTGAGAATGGATCCCTGAATTCTTCAGCTTCGTAGATAAAAACCTCTGGTGAATCAATCTCAGGCAAAGGTTCAATTTGTTGTGCTGGTATATTCTTTGCATCAGCAAAATATTTATCCAAATCACTCATATCTGATTTACAAGAAATAAGGCTTAATATTGCTAAAACTAGAACTATTTTTTTCATTGTATTCATAAGTTATTTCTTACCTTTTTTAGCAGCCGCTACTTTAGCATCCATTTCTTCTTGCTCACTTTCATCCAAGTATCTGTAGGTTCTTGCCGTTCCTTCCAATAATAGCACGCCATTTAAATCTTTACCTACTGGCTTTAATGAAATGTCATGCATTGTCAAGATTACAACACGTGGCAATGAAGCCACACCACTAACAAACTCTCCAAAGTCATGGTACTTACCTACCATACGTAAAGAAATTGGCTTTTCAGCATAAAATTCTTTTAGAATCTCTGTACCTGGTTCAAACAACTCATTATCAATGCCACTAGCAAGTGCCGTTTGAGAAACATCAACAATTAAGTCCGACATTTCATTTTTACTCGGTAATTGCCTTAACATGGAGTTTAAAATAATTTTCATCTCCTCTAACTGAGCCTTATAAGCGGGCAACTGTAGAGCTTTTTTCTGTTTAATTCTAAATTCTGTTTTTTTAGATGTTTCAGTCATCTCAAAAGTTGTAAGGCTTTTAGCTTGATCCTTAATTTGAAGCATATAACCCGCAACAACAATAACTACCATCAATAATACAACACTGCCAAGCTTAACCCACGAAGGCCAACCTCCAGGATTTGACGTGTCTAAACTTTGCAGTTCATCAATAAAACTCATTCGCTCTCTCCTCCCTCTTCACTGTCTTCGTTCTTATTCAAAGGATTAATCAATGAAGCTAATAACTTAAATTTTTGTTCATGAGTATCGTAAGTTTCATCAGCCCTAATATATTCCAAACTGACTGGCGATTTAAACCACTCTGACTTTGCTAATTCTCGCATGTATGCCGAAACCCTCGAATGCGACTGTGCATAACCTTCAAGTGTTATTGAGTCTCCATTTTGCTTAATATTTTCTAAAAACACCCCATTTGGTATAGTTTTTACTAACTCATCAAACAAATGCACCATCTGAGTCCTATTGGCTTGTAACTCTTCAATCACTTGTTTTCTTGCCAACAAACTATCACGCTCCTTTTCATAACTCTTGATTTCTTCAATTTCCTTATCAAGTTTTGCTATTTCTTGAGTAATTTTTGCGTTTCGTGATTTTTGAAACTTAATATTGTGCGAATACACATAAACGATAGATGCAACTATTGCCGCAGCGATAATTCCTCCTACTCCTAAAAGAACATAGAATTCTTTTGTCAATTGTTGGCGTTTCTCTTCACGCCAAGGAAGTAGATTAATCTTAACCATGATCAAAAGTCCTCATTGCCAACCCTATCACAGTCATTAATGCTGGAGAGTCTTCACTTATTGCTATTTCGTCAATTCTTGATGCCAGTTTGAATCCCTTTATTGGGTTTGCTATTTGTACTGGTACACCAATTTGTTGTTCGGTTAATTGGTCTAACCCTGTAATCGAAGAGGTTCCTCCTGCCAGAATAATTTTATCCACATTATTAAATTCTGTGGCAGAAAAGAAAAATTGCAAGGCTCTACTGATTTGCTGAATCAAAGAATTATTAAAGCTTTGCAAAACTTCTGCTTCATAACTTTCTGGTAAACCCCCTTGTCTCTTGGCCAAACCTGCTTCCTCAACTGACAATCCATAGCGTTGCATTATCTCATCTGTTAATTGTTTACCACCAAAGGTTTGGTCCCTAGTATAAATTCCTCGGCCTTGATACATAATATGCAAAGTTGTTGTTGTTGCACCGATATCAAATAGCGCAACAATTTCATCATCTGAAATTTCCATTTGCTTTTTCATTTCATGGTACGCCGCTTCGATAGCAAAAGATTCCACATCCACTATGGTCGCCGTAAGCCCTGCTCCTTCTAATGCCTCAACACACACATCAACATTTTCTGAACGTGAACAAGCCAATAAGACATGCGACATTTCAGGAGTGTTTTCCATTGGCCCTAAAACGTTAAAGTCCAAGCTCACTTCTTCAATTGGATAAGGAATGTATTGATTAGCATCTAAAGAAAGCTGCTCTTCCATTTCATCTTCTGATAAATCTGATGGCATATTAATAGTCTTAGTAATCACAGCTGAACCAGAAACCGCAATAGCTGCGTTTTTCCTTTTAATGCCTGCTCTTTTTACAGCATTACTAATCGATGCTGAAACACGATCCACTTCAGTTATGTTCTTTTCCACAACCGCATTGACAGGCAATGCATCGACACCATAATATTCAACTTTGTATTTATTTCCTGACCGACTCAACTGCATCACCTTAACGGCTGATGAGCTAACATCGACTCCAAACAGTTGTACTTTGTTATTTGTAAACAACCCCACTATATTCTCTCTTTAATTATTTGATTAAATGGTTTAAATCTTTTTTTAAAAAACCGACTGCTATGAGAACAAAATTACCGACTTATTTTTGCGTATTACTTCACAGTTTTATAAATTACAGCAAGTCTTTTAAGAATTAATCGCAAGAATAACTCTTAACGCATTGAAAAAGCAAGAATAAATATAAAAATAATTTGCTTTTTTTGTTTCTCAACTCATACTAATATACTCAAAAACACAAAAAAAAAGGTCAAATTTTATAACAATAATTTAACAACTTCATCACTAACCAGAAAACCTTTTGGCGTAATTTCAAGTGTATCTTGTTGATATATAACCCATTTCATATTAATAGCATACTCAAGTTTATTAATTAATTTTATGAAAGAAATGCCAGTAGTTATTGAAAAATCAGGTAATTTTATAACTTTTTTAAGCCGAACAGCATTCAACATATACTCGAAAATCAAATCATCCTCTGTTAGAACTCTTTTTTCTTGAGTGTAACTGGAGTTATTTTGATAATCTTTTGGCGATTTATATTTTAAAAAGCGCACAACTTCATTGCTTACCCCAAATGATATTTTGCTGTGAGCTCCAGCTCCAATCCCTAAATAATCACCAAATTGCCAATAATTAACATTGTGCTGACATTTTTTTTCATTTTTTGAATAGGCTGATACTTCGTATTGATGATAACCACTTTCTTCAAGGCATGTATTCCCTTGTAAATACATCGCTTCAAGAGAATCATTATTAGGTAAAAAATCAGGCGTTTTAACTGCAAACAAAGTATTTGGCTCTATGGTCAATTGATAATAGGAAATATGTTCAGGTTCCAACTCAATCAACTTTAGCAAATCCTCTTTGGCTGTTTTTAGTGTTTGTTTGGGCAAAGCAAACATCATATCAAGATTAATGTTGTCAAATCCAGCTTCTCGCGCCATATAATAAGCAGCAACAGCCTGTTTTGAATTGTGTATTCGACCTAAAGCTTTAAGGTTTTCATCCTCTAAACTCTGAAAACCAAAAGATAATCGGTTAACGCCTGCTTTTTTATAACCCACAAAATTATCGTACTCTCCTGTTCCTGGGTTTACCTCCATCGTCACTTCCATATCCGGTTTACACGGTAACAACATCCTTACAGCATTTAATAAACGCTCTATACTGTTCGCTGAAAACAAACTGGGTGTGCCACCTCCCATAAAAACTGAATTAATAGTCCGCCCCCAAACCAGCGGCACATCTTGTTCTAAATCTTTAATCAAGTGATTGACATACCCTTCTTCATTAAAGTCTTTCTTTAAGGTATGGGAGTTAAAATCACAATAAGGACATTTCTTAACACACCAAGGAAAATGAATATAGAGGCTTAAAGGTGGTGGAATTATTTGTCCCATATTTTTTTTAACTTCTTTTCTAACTTCCTGCACGCCTTGCCACGGTGCGACAATTGTGTTTTAAGCTCTTTTGGCATTTGTGCTGCGGTCATTTTGTAGTTAAAATCCCAAAACACAGGATCATAACCAAACCCAGCATCGCCATGTTTTTCACGGGTAATAGCACCATGCCATTGCCCAACAGCAATCACAGGCAAAGGGTCATTGGCACTGCGCATATACACCAAAGCACAAACAAACGTGGCTTTGCGTTGGTTTTTATCATCAAAAGGCTTAAGTTTTGCCAAAATCAAATCCATATTGTCCTGCGGAGTGCAACCAAATCCTGCGTATCGAGCTGTTTTAATGCCGGGCTCACCATTTAAAGCGTCAATCACCAAACCCGAATCATCTGCAATGGCTGGCATCCCTGAAAGTTGTGCAGCGTGTCTGGCTTTAATAATGGCATTTTCGATAAAAGTTGTGCCCGTTTCCTCCACTTCGTATTCAACTGTTTTAGGTTGAGGAATTAACTCAAAAGGCAAATCATTAAGAATTTCCTGTAATTCTTTTAACTTACCTTTATTACCACTGGCTAGGATAACCTTACGCATCAAATGCCTTTTGTTGGGCTTGCATCAGTTCATTGATGCCAAGTTCTGCCAAATCTAACATTTGATTCATTTCATCTCGCCTAAAGGCATGACCTTCGGCTGTTCCTTGCACTTCGATAAAATGTCCTGCACCATTCATTACCACATTCATATCCGTTTCGGCATTAGAATCTTCGGGATAATCCAAATCAAGCACCGCTTCGCCTTCATATATGCCAACAGAAACAGCCGCAATTTCACCAAAAATCGGGTTCTTTTTTAATATGCCATCAGCTAATAATTTATTAACCGCATCCACCAATGCCACATAAGCACCAGTAATCGATGCCGTGCGTGTTCCTCCATCGGCTTGGATAACATCACAATCAACGGTAATAATGCGTTCGCCCAAAGCTTCAAGATTGACAACAGCACGCAAAGAACGTGCAATGAGTCGTTGAATCTCCAATGTTCGACCACCCTGCTTTCCACTGGATGCTTCTCTGCGCATTCTTGAACCCGTAGATCGTGGCAGCATGCCGTATTCTGCCGTCACCCAACCTTTTCCCTTGCCTCGCAACCAAACAGGAACACGACCTTCAACCGAAGCATTGCATAAAACTTTGGTATTGCCGCATTCAATCAAAACCGAACCCTCTGCATGCATGGTGTAATTTCGAGTAATTTTTATGTCTCTTAATTGGTTGTTTTCGCGCCCGCTAGGTCTATGCATAGTATTTTGCCATTAAAAATGGTGTATTTTAAACCAATGTTCTATTTTTTAACACATAACAATACAAACATTCAAATTTACAAGAACTTTAAAACAAGCGATAATACCCACAATTAAAATAACACGAGAAAAATAATGCAAGATAAAACAGGACAAAAAATACCACAAGTCACCTTTCCCGTTCGTCACAATTTTGATTGGCACAAATGGAGTACTGATGAATTGTTTGCCAACAAAACCGTGGCAGTTTTTTCGCTTCCAGGAGCCTTTACCCCAACCTGCTCATCCTCACATTTACCCCGATACGATCAATTAGCACCTGCTCTAAAAGCCAATGGCATTGATGAGGTTTATTGCGTAAGTGTTAATGATACTTTCGTGATGAATGCATGGGCGGATGACCTAAAAGTCAAAAACGTCAAAATGCTGCCCGATGGCACGGGTGAATTTACCCAAGGTATGGACATGTTAGTGGATAAATCTGAAATTGGCTTTGGTAAACGCTCGTGGCGTTATTCTATGATTGTTAAAAATGGCGTGATTGAAAAAATGTTTATCGAAGAAGAAAAACCCGGCGACCCATTTGGCGTATCCGATGCCGACACCATGTTAAAGCACTTAAACGCCGAAGCAAAAGCACCAGAGTCAATTGTCATAATCAGCAAGGCAACCTGCCCTTTTTGCAAGAAAGCCAAAGAAATGCTGGATGCAAAAGGCATGAATTATGAAGAAATCATCATTGGCAAAGACGCAACACACGTGACAACACGGGCGTTAACTGGAGTTGCTGGTGTGCCACAGATATTTATTGATGGAAAACATATTGGAGGAAGTTCAGATTTAGCTGAATACCTCAAATAAATTTTACAAAAAAATCCCATCTTCATTAGATGGGATTTTTATAAAAACTTCCTACTTAAAACAAATCTTACTTTTCTGACTCTTCTTCATCTTCATCATCAGAGCCCACATTAAACAAAAAGGCGCCTAGTGCCAACTCAATATAAGAACTGTACTTCCATAACATTTCAGGGAGTTGTATTCCAATCTTTCCCCACAAATCAAAGTCCATATAACTTCCACCAATATCAACAACTCCAAATAAAAATATAATTGCTCCAATTATTTTTACAGCACTCATTTATTTCTCCTCTATAAAATTTTAAAAGCAAGAATGATTTCTTGCTACGATTGGAAAGTATATCATAAGAATTTCATGTATAATGCAATTTTCAAATAATTCAAAAAACAATGCTCAAATCCATGACCGCTTTCGCCAATGGCGATGTTCAAACTCCATTTGGTCGATTCACCTGTGAAATGCGCTCGGTAAATCAACGTTTTTTGGATGTTACCATTCGTCAACCCGATTTTTTGCGAAAAACAGAAGGAGAAATCCGTAAACTTATCACTGGCTACCTTAATCGTGGGAAAGTGGAAGTATTTATCAAATATTATCCCAATCCCGATGCCGACATTAATGAATTAAGCATTAACACTCCATTACTCAAACAATTATTAGCCTGCAGCGACGTGGTCAACAAGAAAGTCATTGGCATTAAAACCGACTTTAACACCATGGACATTTTAAAATGGCCACAATTGGTTATACAATCACCCAAAGACACCAGTGAACTCGAACAAACCACCCTGAACTTAATTCAACAAGTAGTAATTAAGCTAGTCAAGGCTCGTATTCGTGAAGGTGAATCATTAAAAATGGTATTGCTTGAAAAACTATCCATCATTAGTCAAACCAAAGACTTAGTTGAACAACACATACCCGAAATTCAAAAGAGTTTAAAAGAACGCTTATTAGCAAAACTTGAAGAAATAGATGTCGAACACAATGAAGACAGGTTTGAACAAGAACTCGCCATGTTATTGCAAAAAGCCGACATCATAGAAGAAACAGATCGACTCAACACGCACATCAAAGAAATTCAACGCGTGATTGAACTGGATGAACCCGTTGGTCGCCGTTTAGACTTTTTGATACAAGAATTACACCGCGAAGCTAACACAATAGGCTCAAAGTCTGCTACCATACTGACCTCGCAATCCAGCATCAACCTCAAAGTAGCTATTGAACAAATGCGAGAACAAATTCAAAACATCGAGTAACACTATGATTGGAAAATTAGTCGGCACACTTTTTATCGTATCTGCTCCATCAGGCACAGGCAAAACCAGTCTCGTTAATGCCCTTGTGCGTGACACCAACCACCTAAAACTATCGGTTTCATCCACCACTCGTGCGCCACGTTCGCGTGAAATTGAGGGCTACCATTATTTTTTTATTGATGAAGACAAATTTAAGACAAAAATAACTGCAGGTGATTTTCTCGAACACGCCGAAGTTTTTGGCAACTATTATGGCACCTCACAAGAATCTGTCGATAAAATGCTGCACGAAGGGCACGATGTGGTGTTAGAAATTGACTGGCAGGGTGCGCAACAAATAAAAAAACGTCGCCCCGATGCAGTGAGTATATTTATCCTACCACCAAGTATCCAAGCCCTACGCGACCGATTAGAAAACCGCGGACAAGACTCGAAAAAAGTTATCGACGCACGCATGAAAAAATCACTCAACGAAATATCACACTACGGCGAAGCTGATTATCTCGTCATCAATGACGACTTCGAAGATGCCCTAAAAGGACTCAAAACCATCGTCCGTGCCCACCGTTTAGAAACAGCCAAACAAGCAGTGATTAATAAAGACGTGATAAGTGGATTGTTGGGATAGATTTTCAGATACGGAACGCAGAGGAATCGCAGAGTTTGGCAGAGTTTGGCAGAGAGAAAAATGAATCATGTAAGGTGGGTTTACCCACCAAAAGTGTTTCAGAAGTTTCGCTTTACAAACAGTATAAAAGTGGCAGGAAATCCAACAATAAAATAAACTGACAATCTGATGTTGGGCTTCGCAAGCTCAGCACCAACCTACAAATGAGTTTTAAACTAATGACTTATCTTGTTAAAAGCCTTTAAAATAAAAACAAAGAGCTAAAACCAGCTATTAACAAGCACAATCCTCACAATCTTGTTTATTTTCAGAATACCGATGCGTTAAAAAGTCCGAGTGTTCGCGCATTAGCAAGGTGAATTTGAATAACTCCTCCATAACATCCACTACTCGATCGCGGTAACTAGATGCTTTCATACTGCCATCTTCATTGAATTCGGTATAAGCTTTAGCAACCGATGATTGATTCGGAATGGTGAACATGCGCATCCATCGACCTAAAATGCGCAAACTGTTGACTGCATTAAAGGATTGCGAACCACCACTGACTTGCATCACTGCCAATGTGCGACCCTGGGTTGGGCGAACCGA
>CAMZLQ010000010.1 GCA_947311585.1 uncultured Alcanivoracaceae bacterium
AGCAAGGCTGAGCATGATGAAAAAGCCTGCGATAATTCTTATCATTCGTGTAACGTTCATTTGTTATTCTCCTGTATTTTGTTTTTTTGTGCACTCTTGATTTTCAAGAGCTTGATTGATTGATCTTTTTAAATAAAAGTCGTAAAACTCCATGGCACCACCAGTACCAACAATACGTTTGCCGATTTCTTTGCCATTTTTATCCAAAAATAAAACCGTTGGTGTTAAGGTGGCTTTTATTGACATTGCGTATTTAATGGATTCAATTTCCTTACCGCTAAAACCTATGTGTTTATTGCCGCTATCAATTAATAATTCACGCAATAGCCACTTGTCATTAAGTTCGCCATGTTTTACTTCTGGAACAAAAATTTGTTTTTTTAATTTAACGCAATAAGGACAGCTTTCACGGCTCACCATAATAACCATAACCTTGTTTTCATCACATGCACGCTGACCCAGTTTTTGAAAGTTTTTAAGGTACAGTAGCCGTTCGTAACCGTCAGATTGTGCACAGTTAGCGAAGAAAAATAAGGTGATGGAAATTAATAAACCACGAAGCATAAGATTAAAACCTTGCAAAAAAAAAGAATATTTAAACCTAATTTGACGGATTAAGCAAATATTACCTGTGTGTAAATCGGGATTTGTAAGTAACACCCATAACTAGCAATATATTACCTAGCTGGGTTAATAAAAAGGTGTGTAACCATTCTGGCTTTGGTAGAATAGTGATTTTTAGCTATTCGGGACATTCATGAAAATCAAAACACTCCTATCACTGGCATTTTGTGGAAGCTTACTTTTTAGTGCGCAACTTTATGCTAAAAATCCTTCAATAAAAGAGGCAAAACAATTCTTAAACGAAGTGGAAAAAACCTACCTAGAAGAAGGTGAATATTCAGCAAAAATCGCTTGGGTACAAAGCAACTTCATTACCGAAGACACCGTATGGTTGGGTGCTAAAAGCAATGAAAAAATGACGGCTATTGGTGTTAATTACGCCATCCAAGCAGCCAAATACGACAACACAAAATTACCAGCAGACATGCGTCGCAAGATGAATATGCTTAAAAATGGGCTAACCATTGCGGCACCAATTGATGAGAAAAAGAACAAAGAATTAGCGCAAATTTCATCCGAGTTAGAAGCCATGTACGGCACAGGCAAATACTGCCATGAAGGCGAATGCAAAACACTCAATGATTTGGAAGAAATCATGACGCACTCGCGTGATAAAGACGAACTACTAGAAGCTTGGAAAGGATGGCGCACCATTGCTCCTGCCATGAAGCCTAAGTATGCAAAAATGGTTAAACTTGCCAACGAAGGCGCAAAAAACCTTGGGTTTAAAGACACTGGCGCCATGTGGCGTTCGCAATACGATATGCCTGCGGATGACTTTTCCAAAGAACTTGACAAACAATTCCAACAAGTCAAACCTTTATACGAAGCCTTGCAATGCCATGTCCGTGCTAAATTGACCGAATATTATGGCAAAAAAGCGATGGGAAATGACGGCATGATTCCTGCCCATTTGCTTGGTAATATGTGGGCGCAATCTTGGGGTAATATTTATGATATTGTTAAACCACCAGCTGATGTCGAAGGCTCACCGATTGATGTGACAAAGTTATTAAAAAAAGCCAAATACGACCCAATTAAAATGGTCAAAACAGGCGAAGGATTTTTTACCTCGCTTGGTTTATCGCCCTTACCTGAAACATTTTGGACGCGTTCACTTTTCACAAAACCGCAGGATCGCGAAGTGGTGTGTCATGCCAGTGCCTGGGACTTAGACAATGTTGATGATTTACGCATTAAAATGTGTATTAAAATTGATGAGGAGGATTTTGTGACCATTCACCATGAACTGGGACATAATTTTTATCAGCGAGCTTACAAAGACCAAAGCATCATTTACCGTAATGGTGCCAATGATGGTTTTCATGAAGCGATTGGGGATACTATCGCCTTATCAATTACGCCTGAATATTTAACCAAAATAGGTTTACTCGATAAAGCGCCAAAAAGTGAAAGTGATTTGGGAATGCTGATGAAAATGGCATTGGATAGAGTTGCATTTTTACCCTTTGGCTTAATGATTGACCAATGGCGTTGGAAAGTGTTTAACGGTGAAATTTCAGAAGATGAATACAACAAAGGGTGGTGGCAACTTCGTAACTATTACCAAGGCGTAAAATCTCCAGTGGCTATTTCTGAGGATAATTTTGATCCAGGGGCTAAGTACCATATTCCTGCAGGAGTTCCCTATACCCGTTATTTCTTAGCGCATATTCTAGAGTTTCAATTTCACCGTGAATTGTGCAAAGCTGCAGGTAACACAGGGCCACTTCATCAGTGTTCTATTTATGGAAACAAAAAAGCAGGGGCAAAGTTAATCAAAATGCTTGAAATGGGTGCATCCGTTCCTTGGCAAGAGGCTTTGCAAGTGGTCGCCAACTCTCGTGACATGGACGCAACTGCAGTAATAGATTATTTTGCTCCATTAAAAACATGGTTAGATGAGCAAAATAAAGAACGCGATTGTGGTTGGTAGGAAATACTAAAACAGCGCGTTTATATATTGAATGTAAAGCAGTACGAGCCTGAACGCAGAGACCTTTTTGTGCATTAATCACACAAGGTAAGAAAAATTCGTGTGTAACTTTTATTTATTTGTTGTAATATCAATCTGTTAGTGTAACAATGTTAAAAATTGTAAGGAACAAGGCTAGGTACTGTTCAATATATAAATAATATTATGAGAGAAATATGAAGATATATATTTTAGAAGACGATACGGATCAATCAGAATTATACACATTGTGGTTGGATAACTATGAATGTAAGGTTTTTGATAAAGCCAGAGACTTAATCAAAGAGATTCCATTTAATGTCCCCGACGTCTTGTTGATAGACTGGAATCTGCCAAAGGTAGGTGGTTTGGATGTATTGCACTGGTTAAAGGGAAGTCGATACGACAAAATTCCTGTTATCTTCTTAACTTCTCGAAACACAGAAGATGACATTGTAACAGCACTAACAGATGGAGCCGATGATTATATGGTAAAGCCTGTTAGTGAAGGCATTTTAAAAGCCAGAATAAGTGCAGTCACAAGAAGGCTTGTTGACACTGAAAATAAAGACTTACAATCTGACCCTTATACCTTTAATAAAAAAGCTAACGTTGTATCTTACGATGGCGTGAATGTTTCCCTGACAAACAAAGAGTTTGAATTAGCTCTGTATTTTTTTTACAATGAAGGGGCTTTGATATCCAGAGACCAACTACTGGAATCAATTTGGGTAAAAAGTTCAGACATCAATACCAGAACGGTTGATACCCACATCAGTCGACTGCGCAAAAAACTTCTATTAAATGGCACCTATGGGTGGAAATTAGTATCAATTTATCACCAAGGATATAAATTAATCAATCAAAACCAAACATAAATACAATGAGCACAAAAAAAACAGAAACCCTTCCCCCTAATTCAGTTGATCAAATCCGAGACATACTTTTTGGCGAACAAATCAACCTCATTGAAAAAAGGTTTGAGGCACTTGAAAATAGCTTGATAAATTCAATTGAAAAATTAGCACAGAGAGTTGACAAAACAAACAAAGAAATAAAAGAACAAATTAGTCAATCTAATAAGGAACTTAGCTCTGATAATTCACAATTAGAGCAACAGCAAACACAAGCACTCGAAAAACTAGAATCGACACTGAATGCTAAAATCATTGAAACCGAATCTGATTTAGTCAATCAACTGCAAATGGAAATTCAAAAACTGGATAACAAAGCCAGTCACAGAAAAGATTTGGCTCAACTTCTAACTGATATGGCAACAAAGTTGGCAGACTAAGCCCTTTCACATGAGCAAAGAACGCGACATATTAAAGTCTCTTTTGCTAAAAGAAGAGCTTGAGGTTCTTAATCAGCTTAAAAGCAAACTGTTATCAGAGGAGCAATTTACTGATGAAGTGGCGAAGGTGCTCTCGAGTGCCATTAAACGCTCGCAAAAAACAGATCCTCAGCTAGAACGTTCCTTAGAAAAACCCATAAAAAAAGGCGTATTGCGTGCTTTTTCAGAAAGTAAACAAACCATTATCGATGCTTTGTTGCCCATTATGGGTCAGCTTATACGTAAAACGGTGGCCAACAGTATAAAACAGTTTGTATCAGACATAAATCGTACTTTAGAGGTGGGCTTCTCATCTAAAGCACTTAAGTGGAGGTGGCAATCATTAAGAACAGGGAAATCATTTGCTGAAATTGTATTTCAGAAAACGATACGCTACCAAGTTAATGAGATTTTTCTAATTAACAGGGAAAACGGTCTATTAATAGAACATGCAGGAACAGAAGGGTTTTTAAAAGACAGTAATGCCATCTCGGCAATGTTAACTGCCATTCAGTCTTTTATTGGTGACTCATTTGAGTCTAATGATGCCCACCTGCAAAGTGTTGAAATAAAAAACCAAAACTTTATTATTGCCACTGGCCCCAAGGTATATCTTGCTGCGGTTGTTAAAGGAAACCCAACAGAGCGTTTAAAACAAAGATTTCAAGAAATAATAGAAAACATTCATGCAGAATATTCAGAAGTGTTGCGGCAAGAAGAATCTTACCAAAACAACTTAGAACTAAATGATTACCTTCGAGGTAATCTGGTCACAAAAAGCCTTTCTGATAAACAAAAAGAAGTCAACACCCTGCCTTGGATTTTAGTACTGGTTGCCATAGTTATAGGTATGACTTATTGGTCCTACAGTCGCAATCAGAGCCTAAAAAATATTTGGCAAAAAAGTGCAACGATTGATGGACTTTACGTACAAAAAATTGAACGAAAGGATGGCAGCTTTATGCTTTATGGTTTGCTTGATCCGCTTGCAGACACCTCTGAATTGTCAGATGACACCGTAGTCTTTGTAACCAAACCATATGCCTCTTTAGATGAAGCCATTATTCGAAAAAGAATTAATCTAGCTCTTTCTCATTACCAAATGGTTCAATCGCATTTTAACAATGGACTCCTTACGCTAACAGGAGAAATTAACTACGAAGACAGTCAACTATTATTAACTCGACTTTATTCAATCAATGGCGTTAATCACATTGATGACGG
>CAMZLQ010000011.1 GCA_947311585.1 uncultured Alcanivoracaceae bacterium
CAACTCTTAAGTTTTCGAGTGGTTTTATCTAAACTTAATGAGCAATTTAGTCAATGCTTGAAACTGCAGCTCGCTAATAAAATGGCCTTACATAATAATTTAGAAGACCCTTTACTAAAATTCACATCAATTTTAAACAAAGAAACTCACATTTCTCAAACAATGAACCAACTGAGCTTATTGCGGGGAATTTTAGGATCAAATTCACATAACATCAAAACCGAAAGCAAGGTGCGCTCTTTTTATAAAGTTGCCCACCTAGCGACTGAACTTGATGGCATGAGCCATGAAATCAATCAATTGCCATTAATTAAAAAAGCTTCTTTGGCTTGCCACCCGTATTATTCTCAAGAAGTAGAATTATTGATGAACCCAACCAATAAAAGTTCAGCAAAAGCATTTGATCAGTTAATTGTTAAACACGTTGGTTATATTCTACAAAACCTGAGTAAAGTGTGGCTTTATTCATTACGAACATCCTTTGTTGGGCGATTATTTTTTCAAAAGAACAAATACAAATACATGATTAAGCGCATGAGTTGTAGCTTTGCTTTTTTATCCGATATTACGCTTATTAACTGGACATTTAAACACAAAATCAACACCAGTTTTGCCAGCCATCTTGGTAGTTGTATTCAACACATTGTATCCACCATTGGGCTTTATGATTACTATGTTTCAAGCAATGACAACACGCATACAAAAAGGTTAGCCAAACTCACCTTGAAAAATGAGTTATACGCCTCTCAAAATGCACTAAAAAACACCATAAACTTAGCATTCAATCGCATTCCAACCCTGTTAATCAAACTGCTATTATTCCCAACAGGGCGACCTTATCATTTTATTAATGCCAACAAACCCATCCACAACAATATTGAAGAAATATGCCAATCAGATGGATACGGCAGTAGTCCATTTAGCCATTATTCCCCTTTTTTAAAGAAAATATACCAAGCAAAACAAAATTTAAATCAGGCAGCTTCTGCTGAAATTGCCGTAACCAATGCAACAGGGACACCCGTAACCACTGACAATTACGAACTTTTAATCAACCGATGTTTGGCAGCAGGCATCCTTAGTGTCGAACAATCAGAACAACTGCGAGAGGCTTACATAAGCATCTTAGAAATCAAATTAACTAACCATTTTGGAAACAATTATGAAAAATAACTATACTGTGAGAAAAGCCGCCATACTTGGTGCTGGCGTTATGGGAGCACAAATTGCTGCCCATTTTGCCAATGCAGGCATTCCGGTCATCCTTTTTGACTTGCCAAGTGAAGGCAAAGACAAAAATGCAATTATCAACAAAGCCATCAAAATGTTGGGAAAGGCAAAGCCCGCACCTTTGGGTTATAAATCGGTGACACAACTGATAGAACCAGCCAATTACGAAACCGATTTAGAAAAATTACTCGAAGTGGATTTAGTCATCGAAGCGATTGTCGAACGCATGGACATCAAAAAATCTTTGTACGATAAAATCGAAGACTACATCAAAGCCGATGCCATTTTTGCCACCAATACATCTGGTTTGAGTATTAATGCACTTTCTGAAGTTTTTCCTGAAAAACTAAAACACCAATTTTGTGGTGTGCATTTTTTCAATCCACCTCGTTACATGCATTTGGTTGAAATTATTCCAACTAAAAAAACTGATGCGAATGTAATTACTGCTTTAACTGAGTTCATGTCATCAACTCTTGGCAAAGGCGTGGTTAATGCCAAAGACACACCCAATTTCATTGCCAACCGCATTGGTGTGTTTTCCATTATTTGCACCATTTATCACGGCATGAAATTCAACATTCCATTAGAAACCGTCGACGCTTTAACTGGTACATTAATTGGACGAGCCAAATCCGCCACGTTTAGAACGGCGGACGTGGTTGGTTTAGACACCCTAAACCACACGGTCAACACCATGCTTAATGGACTACCAGATGACCCATGGAACAAACACTACAAACTGCCTTCGTGGTTAACCGATTTAATTCAAGCAGGAGCCTTGGGTGCAAAAACACGTGCAGGTGTTTATAAAAAAGAAGGCAGAGATATAAAAATCTTAGACATTAAAAAGAAAGAATACCGCCTACAAGATGCCAAAATCGACGATGAAGTCTTGGCTATTTTAAAAAACAGAAATGCAATCGAAAGATTTGAACAATTACGCGCATCAAATTCAAACCAAGCACAATTTTTATACAGCATGTACCGCGATTTATTCCATTATTCAGCTTACCATTTAGAAGAAATTGCTGACAATGCCCGTGAAGTGGATTTTGCCATTCGCTGGGGCTTTGGTTGGAAACAAGGACCATTTGAAATTTGGCAAGCTGCCGATTGGAAAAAAGTCACTTCGTGGATAAACCAAGACATGAAAGATGGCAAAACCATGGTGCAAGCCGCTTTACCTGAGTGGGTTGCCGAAATTGATGGCGTTCACACCGCCGAAGGTTCATACTCACCCAAAACCAAGTCATTCCAAGGCCGACCAGATTTAGCCGTCTTTAAACGCCAGTTATTCCCAGAATTAACCATCGGTGAAAAGTCCGATTATGGCACAACCGTGCACGAAGACGATGATATTCGTTTGTGGCACATGGGCGATGGCGTTTTGATAACCAGTTTTAAAACCAAAAAACACATCGTTACAACAGGTGTTTTAGCCGGCATTCAAAAAGCAGTTAAAATTGCCGAAGCCGATTATAAAGGCTTGGTTATTTGGCAAACAACCGAACCCTTTACCTTGGGCGCAAACCTTGCCCCTGCCCTACAAGCTGTTGCAGAAGGGCGAGTTGATGAAGTGGAAGACCTTGTTAATACTTTCCAACAAACCTCTCAAACCTTAAGATTTTCCAAGGTGCCAACGGTTATTGCCGTTCGAGGTATGGCATTGGGTGGCGGTTGTGAATTTTCCATGAATGCCACATCTGTTGTGGCTGCATTTGAGTCCTATATTGGTCTGGTTGAAGCTGGCGTTGGCTTGTTACCTGCAGGTGGC
>CAMZLQ010000012.1 GCA_947311585.1 uncultured Alcanivoracaceae bacterium
AAAATATACAAGTCTTCACCTCCTGGTCCTGCTGCCAAAACCATACCTTCGGATAATCCAAAACGCATTTTACGCGGAGCTAGGTTGGCAACCATAACCGTGTGTTTGCCAATTAAATCTTCAGGTGCGTAGGCTGATTTAATACCAGCAAAGACATCTTTAGTGAGACCGCCTAAATCAAGGGTTAATTGCAATAATTTATCCGCACCTTTGACATGCTGTGCATCAATTATTTTAGCAATGCGTAAATCGATTTTGGCAAAATCATCAAAGGTGATTTCATCAGCAATTGGATCATCTGCTAGTGGGCCGGTGATTTGGACTTCTGGCTCTAAGGATTTTAAATCTTCTTTTGAATCCTCCATCATTTTTTCGATGCTTTCAGATTCCATGCGTGTGATAAGTGGTTTGAATTTATTGATTTCGTGGTTTAACAACGGTTGTTTAACGGCATGCCAATCATTAAAGTCAATATTCAAAAATTCAGCGGCTTTATCTGCGGTATCAGGAACGACTGGTGATAGCCACGAGATTAATATACGGAATAAATTAATCCCTGTTGAACACACTTGATGCACTTCTTGTTGTTTATCCTCTTCTTTAATCGCTTGCCACGGAGCCATGTCCGAAATATACACATTGGCTTCATCGGCTAAAGTCATAATAATTTTAATGGCTTTGGAATACTGGCGTTTGACAAAAAGATTGGCTATTTCCTCCGATGATTCGACAAATTTTTGGTACAACTCAGGATTATGTAATTCGGCTGAAAGTGTATTATCAAATTTCTTTTTGATAAAACCAGCACAACGTGAGGCAATATTGACAATCTTACCCACTAAGTCAGAGTTAACCTTAGTGACAAAGTCTTCCATGTTTAAATCACTATCGACAATTTTGTCATTTAATTTTGAAGCAAAATAATAACGTAAATAATCGGGTTTCAGGTGTTTCAAATAAGTAGAAGCATTGATAAAAGTACCGCGCGATTTTGACATTTTTGCACCATTGACAGTAACAAATCCATGCACATAAACGGCATCAGGCACTTTGATACCAGAGCCATATAACATCGCAGGCCAAAACAAACTGTGAAAATACAAAATATCTTTACCAACAAAATGCACCATTTCGGTATTAGCATCAGGAGCTATCCACTCTTCTAAATTTTCACCATTTTGTTCACAAACGTACTTTAAGCAACCCAAATAACCCACTGGTGCATCCAACCATACGTAAAAATATTTATCCTCTGTGTCAGGTATTTTAAAGCCAAAATAGGGTGAATCACGGGAAATATCCCACGATTGTAAGCCCATATCAAACCATTCTTTAAGTTTGTTTATCACTTGATCTTGCAATGCGCCTTTGTTCATCCAATCTTTGAGCATTTCTTCAAAGTTTTTAAGGTTCACAAAATAATGCAAAGATTCTTTAATGATGGGCGTCGCACCAGAAATTGTCGAACGTGGATTAATGACTTCGGTAGCATTATATGTGGCAGCACAAACCTCACAATTATCGCCGTATTGGTCAGCCGCTCCACATTTTGGGCATTCGCCTTTGATAAAACGGTCAGCCAAAAACATTTTCTTTTCGGGATCAAACAATTGTTCAACCACTTTGGTGTCGATGTGACCATTTTCTTTTAAACCATTGTAAATACGGTTGACCATCGCTTGATTCTCAGGCGAATGGGTGGTGTGGAAATGGTCATAAGAAATATTAAAACCTTGCAAAACCTGCCAATGTTCCTTACGTGTGCCTTCAACAAACTCTTCAGGTGTTACCCCTTCTTTTTCTGCACGCAGCATAATTGGCGCACCGTGTGCATCTTCAGCACATAAATAACGCACTTGCCGTCCCAACATTCGATGCACTCTGGCAAAAATATCAGACTGCGTATGCTCAAGCATATGACCTAAATGAAGGTTGCCATTCGCATAGGGAAGGGCGGAAGTGATAAAGAGTTTTTTCTGATTTGGCATGTATTGTATTTTTATAATGGTAAAAAAGGCATTATCTCATTAAAATTTTAACTTAGAAAATTTTTTCTCAATAAAATAGTAAGATAAAGAGGCTAGAAGCAAAGTAAGCGGAACTGTTACGGCTAGTAAAGAAGAAAAAGTAGTTAATTTATCTTTAAATAGCAAGATTACAGGTAAATGCCATAAGTAGATGCCGTAACTTATTTTACCAAGCCAAATAAAGAATTTGAAATTGATAAAATTACTTTTACTTCTATAAATCGCTAAAATAATTAGCATAAAAAGGACATCATTAACACTCATCCAAAAATAGATAAGTGGACTGCCTGTCCAATAGTCAGGTGTATTAAGTAAAACAGCAATCCAAATAATCGTCACAGGAATAATTAAGTATAAATATTTTGAACAAATTTCTAGCTTGTTTTTGAAAACAAGATAGGCGGAAACAAAACCCAATGAAAAGGTGAAAAATACACCAGGAAGTTGTCCAAGAATAGTTGCTAGGTATTCGCTGGGTATTTGTAAAATTTGTACTATATATAATTTATAACCTATAGTTAAAATAAGGCTGAGCAATGAAAACCAAATAGCTCCAATTTTATAAACAACTAAACCCATTAAGGGTAAAAGTAAGTAGAATGAAAACTCAATAGGCAATGTCCACCACACTCCAACTAATTGTCTTGTATAGATTGGCGGCAAATTGAAATACATAAATAAGTGGGCTATTAAGTCTTTAATTTCAGGAAATTGATAAATACCCCAATAAGTGGAAATGAGAATAATGCTTAATTGAAAATAATAAGCTGGAAATATTCTTAAAAAGCGCTTCTTATAAAAGTGAGTTATATGCCAAGAATTGTTGTTTTTTTGTTGAAAATAAATCGTGCCCAATAAAAAAGCTGACAATAAGTAAAACACAACAACGCCAAGCCAACCAACCTTAAAAAAAGGAGCTAACAAATGGGGTTTTGAGCCGCTGAAGAAAAAAACATGCAATAATAAAACCCACAAAGCAGCAAAACCTCGGAGTGTATGTAAGGTTGGGTAGTATGTCATGGGTTGGAGATTTGTGTGTTTTTCATGCAAAGGAATTATAGAGTATGAATGTTTTTATGTCTAAATTTAAAATTATCTTAGCCTTTAAATTAATGTTTTCATACAATGAGCTTTTAATAAACTCCATTTAAAATGTTAACCGAACAACAATACAACCAATTTGTCCAACAAGGCTTTAATCGCATTCCACTTTATCGCTGTGTGTCAGCGGATTTAGATACGCCTTTAAGTGCTTGGCTTAAGTTGGCCAATGGTAAAAACACCTTTTTGTTGGAGTCGGTTGTTGGCGGTTCGCGTTGGGGACGCTATTCGATAATTGGCTTATCTGCTGACATAAATTACGTCGCGCGTGATAACCAAATAACCAAATACGTACTGGGCGAGATTGAAGAAAGTTATTCCTGCGATAATGTGTTGGATGAACTGCGTGTGATTAAGGGCGAATACAAAGTGCCAAAAATTGAGGAATTACCTGCATTTAATGGTGGATTGGTTGGTTATTTGGGCTATGAAATAATTGAACATATTGAAGACAAACTCAAAGGCAAAGCACCAACCGATGAGTTAAATATTCCCGATGTTAATCTCATGGTGGCTGAGGAAATTGCTGTTTTTGATAATTTGGCAGGTAAGGTTTGGATAATTATTCATGCCAATCCTGATGAGGACATGGCTTATGCCAAAGGCATGAAAAGATTGGATGAATTAACCCATAGATTACGAAGTGGATCAACAGGTTACGCTGAAACCATTAACCAAAATATAATCAACAAATCAGACGTCAAAATGTCCTTTACTCAAGATGAATTTGAGCAAGCTGTGGTTAAATGCAAGGACTTAATCAAATCTGGCGACATCATGCAAGTAGTTCTTTCGCAACGCATGAGCACTCATTTTAATGCGCGACCATTGGATGTTTATCGGGCACTACGAGCATCCAATCCAAGTCCGTATATGTATTTTATGGATTTTGAAGATTACCAAGTAGTGGGTTCATCCCCAGAAGTATTGGTACGCAAAGAAGGCGATACTGTGACACTGCGCCCAATTGCAGGCACGCGTGTGCGTGGTAAAACAGAACAAGAGGACGAAGCATTAGCCAAAGAACTATTAAACGACCCAAAAGAATTGGCAGAACATTTAATGCTCATTGACCTTGGTCGCAACGATATTGGTCGCGTAGCACAAACAGGAACGGTCGAATTAGTGGATAAAATGGTCATCGAAAAATACTCGCACGTGATGCATATCGTTTCTGAAGTTCAAGGGAAATTGCAGCCTGACAAAGACAATATTGATATTATTAAAGCGGTATTCCCTGCAGGAACCTTGTCAGGTGCAGCCAAAGTACGTGCCATGGAAGTCATTGCCCAGCTAGAACCAGTAAAACGAAATGTTTACGCAGGAGCTGTAGGTTATTGGGGCTGGCACGATGACATGGATTGGGCAATTGCTATTCGAACAGCGGTCATAAAAGACGAGCAATTACATATCCAAGCAGGTGCAGGATTGGTGGCAGACAGTGATCCAAGTAAAGAATGGGAAGAAACGTTGAACAAAGGCAAAGCGGTTTTTAACGCGGTATCAATTGCCACAAGTGGAGATTTATAATGTTATTAATGATTGATAATTACGATTCATTCACTTACAACTTGGTGCAATATTTTGGAGAATTGGGTTGTGAAGTTAAAGTCATCAGAAATGATGAATTAACAGCCAAACAGGCAATGGCTCTTAATCCAAGCCAAGTGGTTATTTCACCAGGTCCTTGCAATCCCGATTTAGCAGGAATCTCCATGGAAATGATAAAAGTTTGCGCAGGCAACACGCCATTATTGGGTGTTTGTTTAGGGCATCAATCGGTTGGACAAGTTTTTGGCGGCAAAGTTATCGGTGCCAAACAAATCATGCACGGTAAAACTTCAAAAGTTTACCACCAAGGTAACGATGTTTTTACAGGAATAGAAAATCCCGTAACAGTGACTCGTTATCATTCTTTAGTGGTTGAAAAAGACAGCTTACCCGACTGCTTAGAAATTACCGCATGGACAGAAGATGAACAAGGCAATTTCGATGAAATCATGGGTTTTAAACACAAACAATACGCCATATCAGGCGTGCAATTTCATCCCGAAAGTATCTTGACTGAACATGGGTATCAAATGTTGAAGAACTTTTTGGATGGTAAATAAGTTTTAAATTGTTATTGGCAGATGCCACCGCAGTGCTGTGTAAGAAACACAAAGAACGCGTAGAATCGTAGAGGTTTTAAGAGAGTTATATTGTTTCTTAAAATTTTAGAACAATGAAGTTGATATAAAATTTGACATACATCATGTCTTTATTTATGCTATAGACTCGATTTAGTTTAAAGATAATAATATGACAATAGCAGAAAAAATCTTACAAGAAGTGGGTAATCTAAAACCAATTGAGCAAGCTCAGTTGGTTGATAATATTTTGTCATTATTGGATAAACCCAATACTGAGTTTGATAAATTATGGGGTGAAGAAGCAGAGTCTCGTTTGCAAGCTTATAAATCTGGAGAACTTGAATCTTTGCCTTTAGATCAGGTTATATCACTTTATAAAAAATGATAGTTAATATTGTTAAAGAAGCTCAATTTGAGTTAGATGAAACAATAGCTTACTATAACAATCAATTTGATGGTTTAGGACAAGACTTTCTTAACGAATTTTTAAGTACAATTGAACGAATTCGCAAATTCCCTGATGCATGGCATCCTCTAACGGAAAATACAAAAAGATATCAGACCCGACGTTTTCCATACGGCATAATATATGCAGTTGAAGATGAAATTATAGTAATTTTATCCGTTTCACATTTACATCGTGAACCAAATCATTGGAAAGATCGTTTGGACAAAAACAAAGACTAACAATTTCAAACCTCGCAAATAATATTCATCACCGTTATAAACTCATCAGCCCTGTAGGTTTAGTTCCACCAGACCTTAACAACTTATATTTCCCATCAAAAAGGCACAACAATAATATTGTCATTGCGAGGAGGAACGACGCGGCAATCTGTCAAGTCTACCACGATTTTTAAGAGATTGCCGCGTCGCCTATGCTCCTCGCAAAGACGACAATATTCATCACCGCTATAAACTCATCAGCCCTGTATGTTTAGTTTCGCCAATCCTTTAAAACTTTTGTTTTTCATCAAAAGACACATAAATAGAGTTGTCATTGCGAGGAGGAACGACGTGGCAATCTGTCAAGTCAACCACGATTTTAAGAGATTGCCGCGTCGCTTATGCTCCTCGCAAAGACGATTTATTCATCAAAGTTATAAACTCATCAGGGTTATTTAAACCTAAATAAATTTTATCAAAGGTGGTTTTGATAACTTTAATTTATGTGATATGATGAGATTATGATAATAGATGAATTAATAGCCCTAATATTTTCTTTTGTGGGATTAATCCTTGAAGGGTTTTCTGCCTTTTTTGTCTTGATTATTAATGGTTTTGCTTATTTAATTGAATTTATCATGCTGTTATTTGTTTCCGATTTTTCTTTGGGGCGTGCCAAAAGGTATAAGCGTCATAAAAAGAATGAAAATACCTCAGAATATAATCATCAAAACCAAAGCGAAGCTGGCATTGAAAAATATTTCCCCATTATGATTGTTGTTTTTGTGGTGATTTTCTTCGCATTCAACCATTATAAAACACGCAGCATTACCTTTGTTGCCGAAGATGGACACTCTTTGCCTTTTGCCTCAATCGTGATTTACCAAGGAGACAATATCGTGCACAAACGCACGAAAAACGATGGCAGTCTAAAAATTCCAAGATTTGGCGTGGATAAAGTTGTTATCAATGATAAACGCTATAAATCTAACACTTGGGAAAGTGATGAAATTGAAGATATACTAACGGTTAAACGTTCGTTGTTGGGTAAAGGTGTAGATAAACTGGCATCGAAGTTGCTTGAGCGTTTAAAAGGCAATTAAGATAATGCATACTCAAAAGATGCAATTTACGATTCTTGATAAAGATAAAAGGGAGCAACAAGTAGATTTGATTTATACTTTGCTTGGTTGTTGGGTTCAAAATGGTCAAATATTAGGGAATCAATCACCAATTGCAGAAAGTACAGACAGTTTTAAAGTTTTTGTAAATACACCTGATACCGATTCTTTGGAAGTAAACTACAGTAACGCATATACACGAGAAAAATATAAAAACCTCAAAGAAGTTGGTTTGAGAGTTCCTATTGTTGAAAATTTAGGTGTTCATCCTGAGAGTATTGAATTATGTGACTGCAAGGATTGTGGCAGTTACATCCTTTTCACGACGTTTATTGCGATTGAGTCGCCATTAAGGTGTGGCGACTGTTTTGGAATTATTCCTCTTTATAAACTCCCAAAAACCAATAAACACGGTTATTATGATATTTTGGCTTGGCAAAACAACTACCAATCTTGTGATAGTTTGCAAATGGGATGTCGAATTGGGGAGCGTTTTGGAATGAATCAAATGATGAAGTTTAACTCGCCTTTATCGCGTGATGGTTTGGCTATTTGTCAAAAGATTGAGGAATTAACTAAAAAGGCAACTTATTATTACTTGTATAAAGGTTCTGCTCGATCGGCACAACTGGAGTTAAACCGAAAATGCCCGAGTTGTGGTGAAAAGTGGTTAAGGCAGAAGCCTTTATTTGATTTGTTCAGTTTTCAGTGTAAGAAATGTAAGCTGTTATCAAATATTGCATGGGATTATAAATAATGCATGTTTTTATTTGCTGTTAGTATATACTCCACGCCATTAATCACGATAACATAACAATGAATGATATGAGCTTTTCACAATTACATCTTTCCAAGCCGGTTTTAGATAATTTAGCCGAGTTGGCTTATGAGAAAATGACCGCTATTCAAGCACAAAGCTTACCGCATGTGTTGCAAAACAAAGATGTCATTGCTCAAGCCAAGACGGGCAGTGGAAAAACTGCGGCTTTTGGGATTGGTTTGCTGAACAAAATTGAGCTAAAAAATTACAGCGTACAGGCGCTGGTCTTATGCCCAACACGGGAGCTGGCTGACCAGGTGACAAAAGAATTGCGTCGTTTAGCGCGTTTTACTGAAAATATAAAGATAATCACTTTATGTGGTGGTGTTGCAATAGGACCTCAAATTAAATCCTTGTCTCATCCTGCGCACATTGTGGTCGGTACGCCTGGGCGAATTTTAAAGCATTTAGATAAAAATTATATGCGCATAGATGGGCTCAAAACATTGGTTTTGGATGAAGCCGATAGAATGTTAGACATGGGGTTTGTGGAAGACATTCAAAAAATCATTGAGTTTGCACCCAATAAACGGCAAACCCTTTTGTTTTCAGCAACCTATACCGATGAAGTGCGTTCATTAAGTAAAAGCATACAAAACGATGCCGTAACTATTCAGACTGTTGATACCGAAAGCCCTAATAAAATTACAGAAATGTTTTATGAATCTGTACCTGATTTAAATCTGACTCATTTGGTTAATATAATTGCTAAAGAAGATCCTAAAAATGTTCTTGTGTTTGCAAACACCAAAATTGATGCCAAAGAAGTGGCAAGACACTTAAGAGATAATGGCATTGAAGCAGCAGCCTTGCACGGAGATTTGGAACAGTACCAACGCAATGATGTGTTGGTTAAATTCACCAATGGTACTTTGCCTGTGTTAGTGGCAACCGATGTCGCAGCCCGAGGTTTGGATATTAAAGAGTTGTCCTTGGTGATTAATTATGGGCTGCCATTTGAACACAATGTTTATACACACAGAATAGGGCGTACAGGTCGTGCTGGTAGTACAGGCATTGCGGTAACTTTGTATTGGGGGAAACAAGCTTTTAAAGCCAAAAAAATGCAAAATTCATCACGCCAATTTGATAACGCCTCAACATTGCCTAAAGCTAATGGTTATATCCTTAAAGCCCGAAATGGAACCATTGTTATAGAAGCAGGTAAGCGTAACAAGTTACGCCCTGGTGATATTTTAGGGGCTCTTACAGGAGATGTTGGACTCAATGGCAAACAAATTGGCAAAATAAGTATCTACGACAAACAAAGTTATGTCGCTATAGAACGTGGTCTTATTAATAAAGCCATAAAAGGTCTGAAACAGTCAGGCTTAAAAGGCAAAAGGTTTTCTGTTTGGATTATGAAGTAACTCTATTTTCTAGGATGGAGCCTGGCCCATCGGTTGTGTTTTAGTAGTCCCCATAATCAATCCGTTCTAAATTTGGTGGGCGTGGTATCACCCAACGAGAGTTTTTTCGTTGTACCGCGGTGTCGCTGTGCGAGTTAAATCATTTTTTGTGGCAATCGATTAATGCTAAAAATGGTGGGTAAGTCCATCTTATGGGTTTTTAATAACTTTTTTACACGTTCCTTGGTTTATACAAAATTCTCTTATTGCTTTATGGGCAAAAAAAAGTCAAAATATCAGCCATTAGATAACTGTAAAATAGCATGATTGATTACAAAGATTTGGCCGCTAAAGGCGTGCAAAAACTAAGTCCTTATATTCCGGGCAAACCTATTTCTGAATTGGAACGTGAGATGGGGATTTCAAATATTATTAAACTGGCATCCAATGAAAATCCATTGGGTTCTAGCCCTTTGGCTATGCAAGCAGTTCGCGAGGTTTTGGGTGAGATTGAATTGTATCCAGATGGTAATGGTTTTGCGCTGAAAAAAGCCTTGGCAAGCAAGCACAATGTCGGTATGGATTGCATTACTTTGGGTAATGGTTCTAATGATGTTTTGGTTTTATTGGCTGAAGCTTTCTTATCACCTGAGTTAAATGGTGTCTATTCACAGTATTCTTTTGCGGTTTATCCCATTGCCATTCAAGCCGTTGGGGCGGTGCATAAACAGATTCCAGCTTTGAGTTGGCAGACTGATTCGCCACTTGGTCATGATTTGGATGCAATGTTGACAGCGATTGATGATAAAACGCGTCTTGTCTTTATTGCTAACCCAAACAACCCAACAGGTAACCACTTATCTGAAAAAGAATTAAAAGGCTTTATTGCACAGGTTCCAGAAGAGGTGATTGTGGTGGTTGATGAAGCGTATTTGGAATATTCCAACGCCGATGAACAAGTTGATGCCAGTCAATGGTTAAATGAATTTTCAAACCTTGTTGTCACACGCACATTTTCTAAGGCCTATGGTTTAGCTGGTTTACGAATAGGCTATGCATTAAGCAATCCTGATATTGCTAATGTTATCAATCGCATAAGGCAACCTTTTAATGTAAACGCTCTTGCCCTAGTTGCGGCTGAAAATGCCATTGGCGATAAAGGTTTTTTAGCAAAATCCTTACAAGAGAATGCCCAGGGATTAAAAATACTCGCACAAACCTGTAATAACTTGAACTTGCGTTTTGTGCCATCCAAAGGTAATTTTTTATTAATTGACTTTCAGCAAGATGCGGCACCCATTTATACTGAATTACTTAAACGAGGCATTATAACCAGACCTGTTGCCAATTATGGGTTACCTAACGCCTTGCGAATAACAATAGGCACACAAGAACAAATGAAAAGATTGGATAAAGCCATGGAGCAGGTTTGTGGCTAAAATTAAAAATACGCTTACTTCAACTCGGGTTGAACATTTAACTATCACTCAATCCGTCCGAGTACCTGGAGATAAATCCATTTCGCACCGCTCGATGATTTTGGGTGGTATTGCTGATGGGTTGACGCAGGTTACGGGTTTTTTGCAATCTGCTGATTGTTTGGCTACGATGAAAGCCATGCAGTCCATGGGCGTTAAGATTGAAAAATATAATGGTAAATACCTTGTGCATGGAGTTGGAAAGTACGGTTTGAAAGCTCCTGCCGATGGCATAATTGATTGCGGTAATTCAGGCACAGGCATGCGTTTACTTTCTGGAGTATTGGCGGCTCAAAACTTTGATTCTACCATTACCGGTGATGCATCGCTTAATTCCCGCCCCATGACTAGGATAACCAAGCCTTTAGTGATGATGGGTGCAAATGTTCAGGCAACTCAAGCAGGCACTGCACCGATGAAATTTAGTGCTGTTGAGCATTTGAAAGCAATAAATTACCAATCACCGGTTGCCAGTGCACAAGTAAAATCCTGTATTTTGTTAGCGGGATTGTACGCACAGGGTGAGGTGAGTTTAACCGAGCCTAAGTTGTCCAGAGACCACACCGAAAACATGCTACGTGGTTTTGGTTGTGAACTGCATTCAGAAGACTTAACCGTTACCATGCAAGGCGGACAAAGTTTAACCGCAACAGATGTTGTTGTGCCAGCTGATATTTCTTCTGCGGCATTTTTTATGGTTTTGGCGTGTTTACTACCAAATTCGCAAATAACCTTTAAAGATTTGTGCGTTAATCCATCCCGAACAGGTGTTATAAGTATTTTAAAAATAATGGGTGCCGATATTGAGTTCACCAATCAAAGTACCAATGCTGGAGAAAAAATCGCCGATGTTGTGGTTAAATCATCGCAATTAACAGGCATCGATATTCCACACGAATACATAGCTTCGGCTATTGATGAATTTCCAATTCTTTTTATAGCAGCGGCACTTGCTCAAGGCGAAACACGTTTAACAGGAGCTATGGAACTGCGCAAAAAAGAAAGCGATAGAATAACTGCAATGGCGCAAGGCATGACAAGCTTAGGTATTAAATGCCACGAATTAGAAGATGGCATTGTCATTCAAGGCGGCTCAACTTTAACGGGTGGAATTGTTGATAGTGATGATGACCACCGCATTGCCATGAGTTTTCTCATTGCTGGACAATTTGCCAATGGTGTGATTGAAGTCAAAAATTGTGAAAATATTATGACCTCTTTTCCTAACTTTATAACAATTTGTCAGGATTTAGGTTTAGCTATACAATAAATTCAAATTGTTCACAAATTCAACAACATGCCTTCATAAGCAAAATTATAGCCTTTTTCTTTCACTTCTTTTTGTGCATCACTGTCTTTTTGCAATAAGGGGTTACTGTGGTTAAAGTGAATAAATATTATTTTCTTTTTGTCATTTGCGGGCATTTTATCGAATAATTTTATGCTTTCTTCTACAAAAGGGTGGGGTATTTCACTCATGTCACGGTTTGGGATTTCTGCATTGTTGTAAAAGGTTGCATCAAGTAGAGCGTAATCTACTTTCTTAATTTCTTCAACAATGCTTAAATCCCATTTACCCCATTTGTTTATATCTGGAATAAAAAGAGCGGTTTTATTTGGACCTTTTATTTTGAATCCAACGGTTTCTGAAAACTCATCGCGGTGAGGTACAATCAGTGGAGTGATAGAAAGTTTATCGCTTAGTTTAACCGCTTGTTGGCTTTGTAAAGGTTGTAGAATAATATTTTTTAGCGTAACTAACTGGCTCCAAGGACCATTATTAATCAAGAATTCGGTCATTTTTGGCATGGCATAGACGTTTATGTTTTTTGTGCCAGCTGCTTCTCGTCCAAAGTGCATTAAACCCGTGTAATGACCGATGTGTGCGTGGGTTAGAAATATTCCCCCAAATTTATAGTCGTTGTTAATGAACTGGTGTAAATTGTACATTTGTTGGCGAATATCTGGCGTGGCTTCTATTAAATATTTCTTTTTGGTTTGATTATCAACAATACCTAAAGAAACCGCCATTTTTTTAAGCTGAACATTTTCCCACGCAGGCATGCAATGCGGTTTATAACAATTAAGCTGTGGGTAACCCGCATCTTGAGCAATGCCTAAGACAAGTAGTTTAGTCTCTGCATTCTCTTGAGCATGACTCAAAAAACAGACAAATAATAAAATTACCCCAGTTTTGATGGTATTAAAATTTAGCAAAGTTAATCCAGTTCCAATTGTTCCACGCCTTGCTTAAAAACAATATCAACTGGGATGTTATTGAGTCTATCAAGTGCAGATTTTAATGCAGGGGATATATTGCCTTTTTCTTGCACCCATTTTTCAACGCCGTCGTAGTCGCCATTGCCTTGTAAAGTCAAAATCTTTTGCGATAAAGTTTCGATGGCTTTTGACATTTTTTCAGGATTAACCGAATAAAAGCCAGTCTTATCATCGTAAGAAAAGGCTCCATTTTCAGCAAAATAGTTAAAGCGTAACATGTTGGCAACACCGTGAGCAGATGATGAGCCAAAGCGAACAGAGCGGAAGATACCCGCCATAAATGTCACGTAGTTGTCCATGATTTGACCTTCGGTTAGTTCACCCATCTTAAAGAGTTTTTCAACCATATAAAGACCTAAGATATCGGCTTTGCCTTCTTCTTGAGCTGAGGCAAATTGTTTTAATGCGGTACGCACGCTGCCTTTGCCGTTGATGGTTTCTTTTATACCTAATCCGTGTGCCACTTCATGGAACATGGTATTGCCGAAGAAAGCAGGGAAGGTGATGTATTTTCTTTGTTCGGGTGCAACCAATTCATTAGCAATAGGGGTTAAAATTTTCTCAAACTTCGCTTTCATGGCATTTTTTAATTGCAAACGCCGTGAGCCTTTCGCCAATTGTACAGATTCATCATTCGGCAAGTTAATCGCAATGGTTTTGCTGCCTGCATTGGAGTGACCAGCATAATACAACACATCATAAGCATTCAAATCAGAATCAGTACCAGGTTTTTCGGTTTTGTATTTGGCATCAATCGGTAATTCACGTTGCAATTGCGGTAAAAGGGCAGCAAATTTAGCCAGTTTTTCACTCCAGGATTTATCTTTGATGAGTACATAAGCTTCATAAGCCGCCTTGTAACCAAAAAGTCTGTCCTCATAGGTTTCAATAGGACCAACAACAAAATCAATGGCATTGGATTTCATCTCCATCCAAGCCATGTCACTGGGTTTGAAATTATCGCTTAATAAAGCATCAGCACGAAGGGTTAAGTATTTTTTAAAACCTTTGTCTTCTGCTAATTCTGCAGCTTGCATTAATAATGTTGAAGCTTTTTTTAGTTGTTTTGGATAGGTCTCATGATAAAACTTTGAAACCAGTTTGTTATTTTTGTCGCGTTTTAAAATAGTGTAAAGATTGGTTTTATTACTATCTGTTGAAGCTTCAAATTCTTCCTTGGTCATGTTATGAGGATAAAAATTTGCACCCAAACTTTTCTCATGATAAGTTGGTATTAAGACTTTATCACCACCCAATCTATCCCAAGGGCCATAATTGATATCAGCTAATCGACGTGCATTATCATCGTTGATTTCCATCAAAAATGTTTCTTTATCGCCATAGGCTTGCAACCAGTAAAGCTCATCCATGATTTTTGCGATGTCGATTAAAATTGGTAACATCTTCTTTTGATTCGCACTTAAATGGGATAAATCTGTGGTGAGGGTAAATTCCGCATAAATATCTTTAACTCGTGGTAAGGTGTTCCAGTCAGGTCGAGGTGTATAGACTTCGGGTGTTTTTTTAATAACGACAGACTCTGCTGTTGGTTTTTTCTCAACGGGTGCTTGGGTTGATTTATTCTCTGTTTTATCCTGACAAGAAAGGAGGGTAAATGATGTTGCTATGGCAAGTATAAGTAATTCTTTGTTCATGGTATTCTCTTATTTGTTAAGGTTCGATTGAGCAATTTTAATCCAGCCTTTTTGGGCTTTTTGGTAAAACTTAGGAGCTAATCGCGCGCGGTTAATGGATTCTTCAAAAACTTTTTGAGCTTTTTGCATTTGCCCTTGTTGTTGCAATAATAAGCCGTAACGAACACGGCCTTCCTCTCCTGGATAATTTTGTGCAACCACTTCATATTCTTCTAGGGCTTTGTCAATTTCGCCAAGTTTTTCTAAACTACGAGCGTACAACAAGTGTCCGTCAGTGGAATGGTAGTTTGGATTTTCTTTTATGATTTCATCCAGAATTTGGATGGTTTTGTTGTAGTGTTCATTAGCAAAGTAAGCCTTGGCAAGTTTTACCATAATGTCGGGATCGCCTTCGCCAACACCGGTTAAGCAAGCTTGGTATAATTCAATGGCATCATCAATTAAATTGGCTTCCAAACATTCATCAGCTAGCTTGAGTTTATTATCTAGCGTGTTCGCTAATTCAAGCTGTTGCTTTCTTTTACGTAATTCTCTTTGAGGGTCAATCGCCTTAAGCAAAGAACTTTTAGCGTTATTGACCTGTCTGGATTGCCCGAGTTCTGGCAAAACCTGAGTAAAAAAGTAGATAGCCATACCAATTCCTGGTAAGAACATAATAATGTAAATCCAATAAATCTCTCGCCTAGTTTTAACAACATGAATGGCAAATCCAATTTGAATGGCGATTAATAAAAAATAGGGCATTTTTTTCCTCTAAAAAGTAAATCTGTGTGAATTGAGAATTTTATCATATTTTGAGCATTAGAGTAGGGGTTTGTTTTAGCAGGTATTTCTACTCTTGTTCCACCCAGCCAGACTCGCCATCAGTCCATGTTTCGTTTTTCCATATAGGCACTCGAGATTTAACTTCATCCAAGATGTAACGGCAGGCTTTAAAGGCGGCATCGCGGTGAGCAGCGGATACGCCAACCCAAACTGCCATATCACCGATTTCGAGTAAACCAACTCGGTGGGTGCAAAAGGCTTTTTTAATGGCGAACTTTTCCTTGGCTTGGCTAATAATTTTGTTGCCTTCTTTTATCGCAAGTTTTGGGTAGGCTTCGTAGGCGAGTTTTTGCACGGCTTTGCCTTGGTTGTGGTCGCGTACCCAACCTTCAAAACAGACAAATCCTCCACATGCTGAATCCCGGGTCTTTTTACGCAGTTCGCTTTCATTGATTTTATCTTCGCTGATGTCAAACATAATTAGCCTCCAGATGCGGGTGGTAAAAAAGCAATGGTGTCATTGTCGTTAATAGAAGAATCCCATGAAACAAACTCATCATTAATGGCTGCTTTTATGCTAGCTTTATGTGGTTCTTCATCGCATTCTTTTAGTAGTTCAATATACAGCTCTTCAATGGTATTAACCTGTGTTGTCTGCTTTAACTCTGAGGTTTTCCACGTTTCTTTGAGTTTGCCGAAGAATAAAATTGTTATGTTTTTTGATGTGTTTTTCATAAGTTTATGTCTGATTTTCCACCCGTTTTCTTAATTAATTTGGTTGCTGTTATTTCTATGTCATGGGACAAGGCTTTGCACATGTCGTAAATGGTTAAAGCAGCAATCGAGGCACCAGTTAGGGCTTCCATTTCTACACCTGTTTTATGGTGTAAACTAACGGTGCAGGTGATTGCGGCATTGCCTTGTTTGTTTGTTTGTATGTCTATTTTGCAGTTTTCAATCGCAATGGGATGGCAAAAAGGAATCAGTTCATGGGTTTTTTTGGCTGCCATAACACCAGCAATTATTGCCGTGTGGTAAACAGGGCCTTTTTTGGTTACTAACTCATTGCCTTGAAAAAAACTTTTGACTTCTTCTGGAAAGATAACAGTTGTTGTTGCGCTTGCTGTCCTTTTGGTGATTTTTTTACCACTAACATCAACCATAGTTGGGTTATTTTGTTTGTCTATATGGGTTAAATCATTCATGTTTATCCTCCAATTACGTACATTTCAATGCGTTCTTTATTGTTTTTGCTTTGGTTTCTGATTTCAGAGTACCTGTCATCGCGGTTTTGCCAGATGGATGCAATCATTTGAGCAAGTTCTTCATCCATGTTGCTGCGAATAAGAGGCATTAAATCGTGTTCTTGGTGGGCAAATAAGCAGGTGTATAATTTGCCATCTGCTGAGAGTCGAGCACGCGAACAGGTGCGGCAAAAAGGCTTGGATATTGAGGTGATAAAGCCGATTTCTCCTTGCTGGTTATCGTATTTGTATCGACTGGCAACTTCACCAATATAATTTGGTTCAACAGGTAATATTTCCCATTTGTTTTCAATGATTTGAACAATATCATTAAAGTCAATGACTTCTTCTTTTGTCCAACCATTTTTGGTGCCAACATCCATAAATTCGATAAACCGAACCACAACATTGGTGTCTTGATAACGTTCAAGCAAGGGTATGATTTGGTCATCATTAACGCCTTTTTGCACCACACAATTAAGTTTAACACTCTTTAATGAAGATTCGCTGGCAGCATCAATGGCATCCAATACCACGGATAATTTGCCGCGTTCACCACTCATTTTGTAATACAAGTCTTCATCAATGGTATCGAGTGAAATATTGATTCTATCCAATCCTGCTTCGATTAATTTGGGCAACTGTCTTTGCAATAATTGACCATTGGTTGTTAGGGCAATATCATTGATTCCATCAATTCGTTTGAGAAATTTTATCAACCGATCTAAATCTCGACGCAGTAAGGGTTCACCTCCTGTTAGGCGGATTTTATTAACACCAAATCCTGCAAATACCTTAACGACTTTTTCAATTTCAGAAAACCCTAAGCGTTGTTCTTTTTTGAGGAACTGGTAATCGTCATCAAATTTGTCCGCAGGCATGCAATAAGGACAGCGGTAATTGCAGGTGTCCATCACTGAAATACGCAAATCTTTGATTGGGCGATTGAGTTTGTCGGTAATATTTTTCATTAAACCTTATTTAATTCTTGTTGGTAAGCATCGAGTAAGTGTTGCCAATTGCTGTTATTTATTGTTACGTAGGCTTGCTTGGTTAATTTATCAATCGAACGCTTTAATCTTTTTATGTTTTTTTGTTGCCAACTGGATTTTGGTGTTTGTTGACCTGAATTATCAAAATCAATTAAATGCACTTTATTTTCATCAATCAAAATATTATTGGCGTTTAAATCAGCGTGGTTAATGCCTTGTCTGTGAAATAGGGCAATGGTTTGACCAATTTTTTGCCAAGTGCTTTTATCTGATTTTTTATTAAGGAATTCGGCAAAAGTTGACTGATGTGGAATATATTTTATTAAAATATTGGCTTGATAAAAAAAACCAATTTTACAGGTTTGCGCAGCAATCGGTTCTGGTACGGGTAAACCCGTTTTGTGCATTTTTTCAAGCAAATAAAATTCGCTAAAACTGCGGGATTTATTTAAACCTGTCCATAAATATTTGTCTTTAATAAACTTTGCAGGAATGCCACCGCGATAGTAATGGCGAAGCATCATTTTTTCATTGTCTGATTTAATCATCCATGCCGAACCTCTGCCACTACTGGCACCCAATAAACGCCCTTGATTGAGCCAATAGGTATCGCTAAACCATTCGCAGTCTATTTTGCTTTTGTATGCTTGATTCGCAAGAATCCAGCAATTATTGTGTTCTGAAACACTGGCTTGTGGCATTGTCTGTATGGATGAAAATAAAGTGACGTATCTTAGCATGTTTTACTGAATTCAAAAATCATTCGGTGGTAATATGTCATCGTTTTAATTTAAAAGTGATAACAAAAATGGGAAATTCGAGTTTAATAATTGCAGTGGTTGTTGGTGTGATTGTTATTAAGTTGGTTGCAGTGCATCTGTATTTAAAGAAAATAATAGATCAATCAGAAACAAAAATAAATAAAGATGACAAATAAAATAAGCTCAATTTGTATTGTACGGCTTTCAGCTATTGGTGATGCCACGCATGTTTTGCCTGTTATTGCTACGGTGCAAAAAAAATATCCCAATGCAAAAATAACGTGGGTAATTGGTGTTTTGGAGCATAAATTAATGCAAGGATTAGAAGGTGTTGATTTTGTTGTTTACGATAAGAAAAAAGGCTTCAAAGGTTATTTAGCTTTAAGAAAACAGCTCAAGCATATTACCTTCGATGCCTTGTTGCATATGCAGTATTCATTTCGCGGTAACTTTGCTGCTTGGATGATTAAAGCCAAACAACGCATAGGATTTGATAAAAAACGTTCGCGCGAATTGCATGGTTTACGCATCAATAAACGCATAAAGGCGGTAGAAAAACAACATGTTTTGGATGGTTTTATGGAATTTGCGACGGCTCTTGGTATTAAAGAAAAAGTCTACCAATGGAATATCACCATATCCGATAAAGACAAAGCATTTGCTGCAGGTGTTATTGATAAGGAGAAACTTAATGTGATAATCAGCCCATGTTCGAGTAATAAATTACGCAATTGGTCAAATGAAAATTACGCCAGCATCTGTGATTATGTTAGTGAAAAATACCACGCTCATGTGGTTTTATGTGGCAGTCCTAATTCATATGAAAAGCAAACAGCCAATGAAATTGAATCATTAGCTAAATACCCAATCACCAATATTACAGGAAAAGACACGCTCAAACAATTATTTGCCACCATGCAAGCCGCTGACGTGGTTATTTCACCTGATTCGGGCCCTATGCATATTGCCAATGCAGCACAAACCCCTGTTGTTGGGTTGCATGCTGCAACCACAGCTAAACGCAGTGGAGCCTACAGTTTTCAACATTTGGCGGTGGATTGTTTTGAACAAGCGGCAAAAGAAATACTCAAAAAGCCAGCAGATTCTATTCGTTGGGGTGGGCAAATTATTGCTCAAGGTGTCATGGATTTAATTACTGTTGATGCAGTTAAAGAAAAAATTGATGAAATTTTAAGTTCCTAATAACTTATTGAGTTGATTAGCAAAATTCTCACGGTCTTTTTGATTTAAAGCCGCAGGACCTCCTGTATCAACACCGCTGTTACGCAAGGTCTCCATAAAGTTGCGCATTTGCAACCGTGCTTTGATGTTATCAGTTGTGTACAATTCGCGCCGTGGATTGAGTGCCGTTGCTCCTTTGTCAATCACATCCGATGCCAATGGAATGTCAGAAGTAATAACAATGTCTCCAGCATTAACGCGTTTAACAATTTCATCATCTGCCACATCAAAACCTTGATGCACCTGAATCGCGGTGATTAATTTTGAGGCAGGTGTCGGCATGTATTAACCCCGCGATATAATACCGTAATTCAGGACTACAAGAAATTCTCATATCAAAGAAAATTATTGTAGGGTTAGTCGTCTATCTCAAAATAATTTGATGCAGAAATGGGGATTTCTTGTAGTCCCAGCTTGTTGATTTTGTATTAAATGGTCTAAGCCTATCCGCTCTTGGACTGCGTTATCAGCATTTGCTTTAGAAT
>CAMZLQ010000013.1 GCA_947311585.1 uncultured Alcanivoracaceae bacterium
AACCACTTTGCTTGGGTAGTTGTAAGTTAACATTTTTAAGGCTTGTTCGATTTTATAAAAATGTTGGTGTAATGACCAAGCAACCAAGGCTTGATCGGCTTTTTGTGAGCCTTGGTCTCGGTAACGTTTGAGTACCGCAGATGCCATGTACAAATGGCTTAAGACATCCCCTAAACGAGCCGAGGTTTTTTCTTTTTTCTTTAGCGCTCCACCGAGCGTCAGCATAGATACATCGGCAGCCAAACCAAAGGCTGCACTGTATCGTGTGATACGAGCGTAAAACTTTTTACTAAAGTTGTCCGATGGGGCTTTTTCTAAACGCCACAAGCCTAAACCCATAAAGAATGAACGAACCGCATTACTGAAGCTATAACCGATGTGTTTGAATAGTATTTCATCAAACTTAACGAGGCGAGTATCGGCATCCTCAATATTTGCCGCTTCCATTTCTTTAAGCACATAAGGGTGGCAACGAATGGCTCCTTGCCCAAAGATAATCATGCTGCGGGTTAAAATATTTGCCCCTTCAACCGTAATCCAAATAGGCAAACCCATCCAAGCACGACCGAGGTAATTTTTTGGTCCCATGATTATGCCTTTACCGCCATGAATATCCATGGCGTGTGAAATTATTGTGCGCGACATGTCGGTTGCGTGCATTTTGGCAATTGCTGATGGAACGGCAGGAATTTCCCCTTGGTCCACAGCCAATGCTGTCATGGTCGAAGTAGCAGCCATTGAATAAGTCATGCCAGCAATTTCGCATAAGGCTTCTTCGATGCCTTCGAAACGACCAATAGGCATATTAAATTGTTTGCGAATGCGAGCATAAGCACCCGTGGCAAAGGTTACCATTTTAGCACCACCAGTTGAACATGAGGGCAAGGAAATGGAACGACCAACAGATAAACATTCGACCAGCATTTTCCAGCCTTGACCAATCATCTTTTCGCCACCAATAATGTAGCTTAAAGGAATAAAAACATCTTTACCCTTAATTGGCCCATTCATAAACATGACATCAAGCGGGTTGTGGCGTCTGCCAATTTCCATGCCTTTGGTATCGCGAGGCAGTAGAGCTAAGGTGATGCCTAATTCATTTGTGTCACCCAATAAGCCATCAGGGTCTAACATTTGAAATGCCAAGCCAACAACCGTGGCAACGGGTGCTAAGGTGATGTAACGTTTGTTAAAGTTTAATAAAATGCCAAGTTGTTGTTTGCCTTCAAATTTGCGCTTACAGACAACTCCCGTATCGGGAATAGAGGTGGCATCAGAACCAGCAGTTGGCCCGGTTAAACCAAAACAGGGAATGTCCTTTCCTGCGGCAAGGCTTGGCAAGTAGTGGTCTTTTTGTTCTTGTGTGCCATATAAGTGCAAAAGTTCACCTGGACCTAAAGAATTGGGAACAGCAACGGTTGCGGCAACAGCGACACTGCGAGAGGCTAATTTTTGCAATACCATTGAATGACCTAAAGCAGAAAAACCCAGTCCGCCGTACTTTTTGGAAATTATCATGACAATAAAGCCATTGTCACGAATAAACTGCCCCACTTCTTTGGGCATGTCACCTTTGACGTGGTTTATTTCGTATTCATCAACCATAGAGCATAATTCAGCAACGGGTCCATCAATAAAGGCTTGCTCATCCGATGTTAGTTGAGGGGCTGGTATTTCATGAAGTTTTTTAAAGTT
Source organism: uncultured Alcanivoracaceae bacterium (assembly GCA_947311585.1). GTDB lineage: Bacteria > Pseudomonadota > Gammaproteobacteria > Xanthomonadales > Marinicellaceae > NORP309. The sequence goes on from CAMZLQ010000013.1 coordinate 1,696, forward strand.
TGGTTTACCACTAAATAATTCCCCATCCCAACTAACCGTGCCCGATTCAAGCGCAATGCGTTCGGTTTCTGATAGTTTGGGCAAGGCTTTTTTATAAAACTTTAAAAATGGTGCAGTAATCAGTTGTTGACGAATGGATTTAATGTTTAAAACCACTGATGCAGCGATAAAAATAAGCCAAATGAGTGACAGTGATAGCCACCCAAAAGAAAACTTCCATGAGACCAAAGCCATAACAATGGTGGTGGCAATTGTCCATGTTTTTAAATTGGTTTTGAGATAAGAGCAGAAGAAAGTCACTGCTAAAAATGTGCCTAATAAAATTAAAAAATTCATTTTGAGTCTCCAATAAATAATACCATACGCTACAGTATGGAGCGGTTTTAGTCAAAAGTCAATACGCTTGCGTATGGATAAGACCAAAAACACCATGTTTTCCTTTCAATCATACCTTAATTAGTGTTAAATACATAATTATGAATGAAGTTGTTAAAAAGAAATCCTTAACGGCAGAAGACTGGCAAGATGCGGCTTTAAATGTTATTGCCCACCAAGGGGTGGCTGCTGTGGCAGTTGAACCGCTTGCGCGTGAGTTAGGTGTTACTAAGGGAAGTTTTTATTGGCATTTTAGTAACCGCATGGATTTAGTCAAACAATCTTTGAAAAAATGGCGCTTAGGTGATAAAAAACTGGTTGAAGAAACGATACTGACCATCAAGAATCCAAAGAAGAGATTGTTGGCATGGTTTAAACTCAGTGCTGAGCCCATACAATCTCACCTTATCTATAGCACTTTACTAGCCGACAGATCACACACATTAATTTCCAAAATATTAAAAGAAATTACCCTAGAACGCTTGAGTCATCTGCAACAATCTTACCGAGAAATGGGGTTTGATGAAAAATTTGCCAAAGCGCAATCCTTACTGGCGTATTCAGTTTACGTGGGTTTTTTACACATGTCTAAGACTTTATATGGCTCATTACCTGACAGTAAACAAGCAGAAGAGTATGCACAGTTTGTTGCAAAACAGTTGCTTTCCTAAAATCTTTCGCCTGTATAGATATACTTAACTCGACTTTACTAACTCAAAATCAATTAAATTACAAACAACCACTGTGTGACTCTGCGGTTTGTTTTCCTTAAAACATATAATCAAAACTCACGCCCAAATGCCTTGGTGAACCCAATTGTGTATAAAGTTTATTTTCGTAATTTGGTGGCTCTAGTCCAAAGTAAAAGCCACGGGTAGCGTAGTGCTTGTTGAAGATATTATTGCCCCATAAACTCACGCTCCAGTTGTCTTTTTCATAACCGACTTTCAAGCTATATAACTGATAAGATTTGGATTGTTGCGTGTGGGAATCAGAGAAGTAAAAGCTATCTTTGCCATTGGCATCAAGGCGAGCAAAGAATCCGTTAAGTGTGTGGTATTGAACACCCAATGAAAAGTTATAACTCGGTGCGTGGGCTTGTTCGCGACCATTGAAATTACCTTCGGTAGTTACAAAATCATCAAACTGTGCTTTGAGCAAACCCAATGAACCGTAAACATCAAAGTTGTCGTTAAGCATATAATTAAAGTCTGTCTCGATTCCATAATTGCTGCCAGTTGCCGCATTACCAGTAAAAAATACGAAGGTTAATGGGTCGTTTGGATCGGTTTGGCGTGAGGTGCTAATTTGCATGTCTTGGCGTTTGGAATAAAAGGCGGATAAATTCCATTGCAGTTGGTAATCGAAAAAGAAACCTTTAAAACCTGATTCTAGCGACCATAAAGATTCGGGTTGGTATTCGCGCAGTTCATCAGGCACACTGGTTGATAAATTAAATCCACCGGCTTTATAACCACGAGCAAGTGTTACATAGGAGTTTAAATTTTTATTGATTTTATGGTTTAATGATAATTGCCCGCCCCACATATCATCATTTGGCGATACATCAATGCCATTGCTATCGGTATAACTGGCATTGCGGCGTTCAAAACGAATGCCCGAAGTTAAGGTGTTATTTTCGGTTAATTGCGTATCGATTTGAGCAAACAAGGCAAGCGATGTGGCATCAAATTGGCTGCTTAAGTTTTTATAAACATCGCCATTGTAAAATTCATTAATTTTATTGTCTTCCGACATATCCAGTACAAAAACACCCGCTAACCATTGTTGCCCAATAACACGAAACTCTTGTGATAGGTGCGTGCGTTCTCTAAGGCTGGCAGAAGTGAAGTCATAAGGTGCAAACTCACCCCAGTAATCATCATTGCCCCAATCGCCATCGAATGAATAATCAATATCGGCGTTCATGTAACTGCTTATACTGACGACATCAAAATTGCCACCTTGCCAGTTGGCTTTGATGGCCAATCCTGTGGAATCTTGCAAATCTTTTCCGGGCAGGTCGGTGTGCGTGACAAAGGTGTTTTCAGGGTTAAAGGTATCAAAACCATTGTTTATGTTGGCTTTTAAAAAGGTAAAGTTGAAATCCAACTCATCATTAGATTGCCAAAACAATTTGCCTCGGGCAATAAACTCGTCGCGTTTGTTGGTGTCATCGCGGTTTAAAAAATCATTGGTGCGAAAACCATCGGCATTGTATTGGTGCACCGCAATGCGGTAAGCGGCATTTTCACTCAAAGCACCTGTGGCACGAAAACCAACGCCCAAATCGCCATCATTACCGACAAGTCCTGATATTTTATAGGATTTTTCAAATTCAGGGTCTTTGCTTTTGACATAAACCAGTCCTGCCAAACCATTGGCTCCATAACGCGTGCCTTGCGGGCCGCGAAGCACTTCGATTTGTTCGACATCAAATAAAGTTGCCACGCCACCAAGCGCGGAAAAATCAATGTCATCCACCACAAAACCTACCGAAGGATTGGGTGCACCTTCGTATTGAGAGCGTTCACCAATACCGCGAATTTGAAAATAACGTGGGCGATTGGTGGCTGATGACCAATTAAGATTAGGAATCATGCCAAGCACATCTTCAAAATGCTGTGTGCCTGCTTTGTCGAGGGTTTCGCTATCAAGAATAGACATACTTTGATTGGCTTGGATGGCGAGTTTGTCATCTCTTAAATCCGAGGTGACGACTTGTTTATCGAGTTTTTTGACAGAATCATCTGAATCATTAGCGAAACTGCTCAACGATAAAAGAATACTGCTTATAAGAATTGTTTTTTTCATGGATTTTTACCTTAATAACTAAAAATAAAAATCCGGTTACGGACGTGTAATAGAGTTGTTGAGTTAATTTTCCATTCCTACGCCGGTATTAACCGGATCAGGTTCAAAGGGTCCACAAATGTGTCTCAGAACAGCAGTAAAAACCTGTGTCCTCCCCTTGGAATGTGGGTATAATAGCAAAAGATAATCATATATCAAGGTAATAAACATGTTTCAACCCAGTTATTTTAAACAAACCGATATTAAACAGATGTTGGCTTTTGTCCGTGAATACCCAATGGCGTCGATTGTCACTATGTCTTCTAATGGTTTGGTTGGCAACCATATTCCGATGTTGGTGATTGAACGCGATGGGCAATATTTATTGCAAGGGCATGTGGCACGAGCAAATTCGACTTGGCAAGATATGGATGAATCGGTTGATGCACTTGCCCTATTTCATGGTCCAAATGCTTATGTGTCACCGAGTTGGTACCCGAGTAAAAAAGACGACCCCAAAACGGTACCAACATGGAATTATGTAGCGGTACACGTCACTGGTAAAATAAAATTCTTTGACGATAAAATTTGGTTAAAGAAGCATTTAGAAAACTTAAGTGACACGCACGAAAGGCGCGTCAATGAATCCTGGCAACTGTCTGATGCTCCAGTTGATTACATTGATAAAATGCTTAAAGCCATTGTCGGTGTTGAGATTAGCATAAATGACATCAAAGGCAACACCAAGATGAGTCAAAACCACTCGCAACAAAATCGCGACGGGGTTTTTAATGGATTAACCGCTCTTGGGCAAACAGATGCCGCGAGTTGGGTTAAAAATCCTAAGCAATTAAGTAAATAATACGTTACAATCCATCCCAACTTCTTATAGTCTTTTAGCATGTACAATTTAAACAGCGAACCCTTCAAACTCGAACGCGATGTCGATGCCATTATCGTGCCTTCTGGTCAGTCCATGAATTTACCTGCAGGAACCGTTGGCTATATCACCCAATCATTGGGCGGTAGCTTTACCGTGTTCATTGATGGCAGCATGTTTATGATTTTGGGACACAACGCCGATGCGCTGGGCAAAGAGCCCTCGCCCATGCCTGTGCTTAAAGAAAATGCCAATTTAGATGACATGAAACAAGCGGTTTGGAACCAATTAAAAAATGTCTTTGATCCAGAAATCCCTGTTAGCATTGTTGAGTTGGGTTTGGTTTACGAATGCGATGTCATAGAAACAAACGGTAAATACGATGTTAAAATTGACATGACCCTCACCGCACCAGGGTGTGGAATGGGTGATGTTATTGTTACCGATGCCAAAACAAAAATTCAACTCATTCCCAATATCGCTAACGTGCAATGCAATATGGTGTTTGATCCACCTTGGGACAAATCCATGATGAGTGAAGCCGCACAGTTGGAAACGGGGATGTTTTAGAGGTCAGCATGAAAAAAATAAAGTGGTTTTTTATAGAAACGATAATTTCATTACTGCAACTTATTGCCATTTTATTTATTTCAAACTATTTATCTCCTTACTTGATTACTGCTAAATACTATGATGGAAAATTTGAAAGTGTTACCTCACTATTTCCAGTTGCTATTTATTTCGAAAATAAACCTAAAATCATACGCTGGGATGAATACATTAAATCTCCGAAAAAATACAATCAAAAACTCATCAAATCTGAAATACAACATTATAAGCTAGATGATTATAATTCTTTTGATCTGTATAAAAAACCTAACAATGTTTATAATGTTAAATACAGTACAGATGAATACATATTTTGGTCTTCTTATTCCATTGAAGACGGGAAGTTGTTGCCTTTGAACTATAGATTAAATGGTCCGTTCGTCGCCTTTCCGCTTATAATTATATTGATAATTATTACCAGTATTATAAATAAAAAAATTAAGAGGCATTATTTTATAACCGCTACAAACTAAGCTTCTTGGTGGACGGGGCCACACCCTACGGATTGAGTTTTAAAATATAAAGTAAGGAAGAAATAGTCATTGCGAGGAGCGAAGCGACGTGGCAATCTCTTGGCTTTGTCGTGAACCATAAAGATTGCCGCGTCTTACCTCCTCGCAATGACTATTTCTTCCTT
>CAMZLQ010000014.1 GCA_947311585.1 uncultured Alcanivoracaceae bacterium
AGCAAACCGCATTTATCATCAAAGGTTGCTCCAATTTATGCGGTATTTGAAGGCTTGTTTTTAGGTGGATTATCTGTTTTTCTCGAATCAATATACCCAGGAATTGCTATGCAAGCCGCTCTTGCTACTATGGCAACTGTTATTGGTATGCTTATTGCTTACCGTACGGGTATTATTAAAGCCTCTCCTATGTTTAAAAAGATTGTGGTAACAGCTGGAATAGGCATAGGTATATTTTATCTTATATCTATTGCAGGTCATTTTATTTTTGGCTTTGATTTTAGTGCCAACCAAGTTGTTAATGCGACTCCATTTGGCATTGGTTTAAGTGTTTTCACTACGGTCGTTGCAGCCTTATTCTTAATCATGGATTTTGATAGAATCGAACGAGGTGTTCAAGAAGGTGCGCCTAAGTTTATGGAATGGTATGGTGCATTTGCATTGACTGTTACTATTTGCTGGTTGTATTTTGAAATGATTCGTCTATTGGCTAAATTAAGAGACTAATCTAAATCAAACAAGATGTAATAGAAAGGGAAAGCTTTGCTTTCCCTTTTTTTTGTAACAAATATTTTCGATTGTAACTTTTTAAAAATGCTATAATCTAATGGTTTAAATTTGTGGAGTTTGAAATGCAAAGAGTTTTATTGTTTTTAGGAACCAATATTGCCGTATTGGCGGTTATTAGTGTTTTGATGAAGATTTTTGGTTTAGATAACTACATGGATGCTAATGGTATAAACTATAAAACATTGGCAATTATTTCATTTTTATGGGGTTCTGTAGGGGCTTTTATTTCATTAGCTATGTCCAAATCGGCAGCCAAGCGCTCAATGGGCGTTAAAGTCATTGAATCTCCAAGTTCTGATGATGAGATGTGGTTGGTTGACACAGTACGCAGACAAGCCGAACGAGTTGGTATAGGTATGCCAGAAGTAGGGATTTTTAACAGTGATGCACCTAATGCTTTTGCAACAGGAATGAATAAAAACAAAGCTTTAGTTGCTGTGAGTACTGGTTTATTACACAACATGAAACGCAATGAAGTGGAAGCTGTTTTAGGACATGAAATCAGTCATGTTTCTAATGGTGATATGGTTACTATGACTTTATTACAAGGTATCTTAAATGCTTTTGTTATGTTTATTTCACGTATTATTGGCTTTGTGATGAGTTCATCTTCGCGAGGGAATCGAGGTGGAATGGGAATGCGAGCAGGCAACTTTATCGGTACAATGATTGCTCAAGTTGTTCTAGGTTTTTTAGCTGCCTTAATAATCAAATGGTTTTCTCGTTACCGTGAATTTCATGCCGATGCAGGTGGTGGGCGACTTACGAGTAATCAAGACATGATTGCAGCATTACGTGCTTTACAACACACATCAAATCCTCAAAGTCTAAAAGGACCTTTGGTTGGATTTGGTATCAATGGTGTGAAATCGACAGTGGCAAAATTGTTCTCAACGCATCCACCATTAGAGGAGAGAATTGCAGCACTTGAACGCAATAATTACGCAAGATAAGAGCTATTGAAAGTTGTTTTTCTTGCCCTTGGTGATGAAAACGTTAGAATGGTGGTTTTTATCTGTTTATAGATTATGCGCAATCGAATTATTCTTCACTATGGCGAGTTAACTCTTAAAGGCTGTAACCGTCACTCTTTTGTCAAAAAACTACGTACCAATGTCCGTAACAAAATTAAGTCATTGGGTTTAACTTGGGATGTGGTTTCAATCCATGACCGAATGTTTATCGAAATCCCTATTGATTTTAGTGGTGATATTGATGAAATAGCCCAAAAGTTAGCTGAAATTCCTGGCATTGCTTGGTTGAGTAAGGTCTATTGGTTTTCAGTAAAGCAATACGATATATTTGGATTTAAACCTGAGTTAGGTAAATTGGATGAGTTGATTGAAAAATTAGCCAATGAAACGTATCAAAAAGACAAGAGCTTTGCTGTACGAGTCAAGCGTTCTGACAAACGATTTGTGAAAACATCTAAAGAACTCGAAATGCAATTGGCAACAATTATTTTAAAAAATACTGAATGGAAGAATGTTAATTTAAACCATGCCGACCAATATTTTTATGTGGATATTTCATCGCGCGGGATGGCAGTGCACACGAATCGCATCAAGGCTATTGGCGGTTTGCCTGTTGCTTCAACGGGTAAAATTATGTGTTTGTTATCGGGTGGGTTTGATTCACCCATTGCGGCTTATTTGATGGCAAAACGAGGATGTACCGTTGATTTTGTACATTTTACTGCCAGCAATATCCAGTCCAGTAAAATTGAAACGTATAAAGTCTCTCGCATAGCTCAGAGAATCAGTGAGTTTTGTGGAAAAGTCAGGCTTTATTTAGTGCCGTATACGCATTTTGATCTGGCTTTGATGGAAAAGAATTTAGATTATGATTTGATTTTATTCCGCCGCTTTATGGCTAGAGTTGCAGAATCTCTTGCCGAAAAAAATTACGCACAATGCTTAGTAACAGGGGATAACTTAGGGCAGGTGGCATCACAGACTATGGAAAATATAGTGAGCATGACGAAATCCATTGGTATGCCAGTTTTACGTCCATTATTAACCTACAATAAAGAAGAAATTGTTGCTTTATCTCGGCAATTAGGCTTATTTGATGTTTGTGTCGAACCTTATAAAGATTGTTGTGCCTTAATCAGCAACACACCAAAGACTAAATCTTTACATGAAAAGCTTGAACACATTGAAGAACGGTTTTTTGACTACCAAGAGCTAATAAAAGAGACCCTTGATGAAAAACAGGTGATTGCTTTTCAATTTGGAAAACGAATAGATTTTGAGTAAAATATGTTAAATATCAGAGAGATACAAAAAACAGATAATCCAATTATTAACAACTTAGTTATTAACACTTTGCATGAATTTGGTGCAAAAGGTCCAGGCTTTGCTTCTTCTGATGAGGAGCTCAAAGACATGTATACAGCCTATCAAGCGGCTAATAAACAATTTTATGTGGTTGAACTTGATGGCGAGGTGCTAGGATGTGCTGGTGTTGCTCCATTGGACGGGGAAGAAAATTCTGGTATTTGTGAATTGCGGAAAATGTATTTTGATAAAAGACTCAGAGGGCAGGGTGCTGGAAAAAAACTGATTGATTTATGCATTGAAAAAGCTAAGGAAATTGGTTTTCATACCATGTACTTGGAGACGATTCCTGAGATGAAGATTGCACAAAACCTCTATAAGAGCCGAGGTTTTGATTATTTAGATTCTGCAAAGGGCAATACATGCCACAGTGCTTGCCAAGTTTTTATGCAAAGGTCTTTATAATTTCGCAGGCTTAATAACAATAGGGTAATTTACTCATTGCATTAATTGCTTGATGAGTCGTCGCAAAACACTTACTGTTTATTGGTTCGTCGGTATAGTCTTTTTCAATGATAGTATAGTCAAAGCCTCTGGGGCAGGTAATATTGCGGTATTTCTTTTTGACAACTTGGCAATATTTTGTTGTTAATTTTCTCTTTTGAGCAATAATTTGTTGCCGTTGATAACGATTAAATTCGGTGTTGGAAAGGTTGCATACATCGTCTTTTTTCATCGCTTCATAAGCGGATTCTTCACTGCCATAACATTTGGTTTTGTCACCAATTAAATCATTGTTTTTTGTTACATAAGAAAAACCTTTTGTGCAATAGAACTCTTGATTGTTTCGTTTATTGGTATCCAAACGTTTACAATTACCAAAGCTTAGAAAGTCATCGCGCCACGATTTTCTTTTATAATTTAATTGCTTTTTTGATAATTGACACAAAGGGTGTTGTTGTATTTTTTCGGTTATTTGCTTAAGACTAATATAGCAAGTTTTAAATTCAGGGTCTGCTAAACTGTAACCATCAGCACCAATAATCATGAAACCAGATTCGCAATATTTTCCGTCCTTACTTTTATGTGGGTAGGCTAAAGGCTTACAAGAGGAGGTTGATAGCTTCATTATGTTTTTTTCTCGTTCTTTATTCGCATTTGATTCAAACTTTTGTTGTTCCCAAAGGTCTTGCTGGTGCATCTTTTTTAAAGTTTTATCAGGGATGTTTTGGTTATACAGCATGGCTATGTAGTATTTATCCGTATAAGAAAGTGAATGGCTCTTATCTTGGTACTTTTCATCCCCTGTTATTGTTCGTAAATCGTAGTGCATTATAGAATCTATATCGTATTCTGATTCGACAAATACCTCATCAAAGTTTTGTTCAAGAATATTGATGTAGCACCAGTTCTTTGATTTGGTTTGTTGAATTTGACATTGTTCCAATACCTTAGCTTTGTTGAGAAAATCAGGCCTATCTGCCCGTTGGTGTTCATGACTTAACCCTAACATATGACCAAATTCATGCAATACGGTGGATTTTCTATAAATAATATTTTCTGATAATTCACCAAAATGTATTTCTCCATTGACTCGTCCCACACTCGATTGATTGCTATCTCCCTTAAAACTTATGGTGTAAAATTGTTTAAAGTTAAAAAATCCTGGCTTTTCATTGTGGTAGATAAATTTAATTCCAGTATACCTTTCCCATAGTTTAGCAAAACGTTTTACTTCACTTTGTTGTTCAGGTGTTCCATCTAAAAAATAAAAAGTTATTGAATCTCGATTCCAAATTCGAGTTTCTTCATAAACAACAAAAGCACTTAGGCTGTTGCTAATTAAAATGAGGTATAACCAGACTAACAAGCGCATTATTGTGCAATTCCAAATTTGACTTGTGGAGGAAGTTCTTGCGAATTTTCACTGTTTTTTAAAAATACTTTATCTTGTTTTACTGAATATTTTTCAATCAACTGACTTTGTACAAATAAAACCCTTTGTCTGGCTAACTGCACTAGTTCGGATTTTACGTCTTGTTTTTTAATTAATTCATTCCATGCCTTTTCAAGTAATGCGCTCTTTTTTAATTCGCCTTTGCTTGTGGATTCATCACTAAGTTGTTGCCAACTCTTGGGCATCTCTTGACTGTTATAGAACTTTTTAATGAGTGGAAATTGTGATTTATCGGTAAAATCTGGAACCATATCTATTCCTGTTAATTGCAACAACTTGTTAATACGCAATGCAATGCTGTCATTCTTTGTGTTGGTGATTGGGGTTAATTCAAGGTTTAAATTTGGTTTTTTAGACAATATCTGTTGCATGGCTTTAAGCTTTTGTTCTTCACCTGCTTGCAATAGTGCAGAGCCTGCTTGAAACTGTACAGCACTTAAATCCAGGTCAGCACCACCAGGGATTAGTTTTCCTAACAATTTAAAAGGAGAGGCGACAATGCCTGTAATTAGTTTAAAAAATGCTTTAAAGATTAAACCACCATAACTAAATTCTGGATCATCAATATTACCACTTACGGGCATATTAATTTTCATTATTCCTTTACCATCTGTTAGCAATGTTACGGCTAACTTCAAGGGTAAATTAACGGCATCTTTACTGTTGGTTTTGTTGCCAAATTTAAGTTGCTTAAAAGTTAAATTATTAATGCCTTTTAGAATGCTTTGGTTGAGTTTGTATTTTAAATTAAAATCCGCTTTACCACGGTTTATCGGAAAACCAAGGTAACGAGAACTATAACTGTTGAAGTTTTGCAAATCCAAATTGCTGATATTTATAGAAAGGTCTGTGTAGGCTTTTTCCGAAAGAGGGTTGATTTTTCCTTTGATAGATACTTTTCCATAACTGTCTATAACTCCTGATAAATTGACCTTGGCTTTTGATAGGTTTGAGCTGGAAAGCCCTTTTATGTTGCCATTTAGGTTGGCTAATTCCGTGTGGTATTGTGGCTTTATGCTTTTGTCTATAAAACTGGTTTTCGCATCCATAAATTCTATTGTTTTAATTTCTATTTTCCAATCATCTTTTTCGTTTGCATTAGTTGATGTTGTTGTATCAATAAGCCCTGATAAGTTTAATTGTTTATCAGCAGAAATTTGCAAGGTTCCTTGGGCTTGGTTCAGTTTTATATTGTTTAATTTGATGGTTTTATTTTTAGAGTCTAATTGAAATTGCTCCAAGTCTAATTGCTTAATCTCAATAAATGGCATTTTATTGTTATCTAATAACTCTAACTGAGCAATTTGTATAGAGCCTTGAGCCTTTATGTCATCTGAAATCATGACCTCTTGTTGCATGGATAAAAAGCCTTTATTTATCTCCAATGTTAATTCCGAGGGAAACCACGCTTTAAATTTACTCAAGTCAATAGCCTTTGCTTTAATTGTTGAATTAATGGCTAATGGCTCTGAAACAATTGTTGAATGAACCTCAATCTCTCCTGAGTCATCTAAATAAATGTTCGCTTCAACCTTTATTGCTTGGCTTGAATCTGAGCTAAGATTATCAACAGTCATTGTGCGAAGTTTTACGGTATTGCTAAAGTCCTTTTCATTAAAGTATTTTTTTACCACAAAAGTAGTGTTGGTATTAATTAATTGTTTTAGTTTAAAAGACCATGAAGTGGAGGGCTCTACACGTTGAGTTTGTTTGGTTTCAGCATGAATCAGCGACCAAATAAGAGAGTTATCCTCTGTGAAAGCTAGGTCTACTAATGCCCCATCAGTTTCAATTTTATTTAGTGTGATTGTTTCATTCGTAAGATCAATTGTTGCCTGAGATAGGGATACTTTATTTACATCAAGACGCTGTTGGTTATCGTGTGTCGTTTTGAAGTGACTTAAGTTGAGTTGGTTAATAGTGATTTGAGCTTGTTTGTTATTATCACCGTGATTATAGTCAACTGTACCATGGCCATTAATCAAACCAGAATGATTAGTTAACCCAAGGAATATATTGTTTTCATCACTAATAAAGGTAAAGACAGTTGCAGTTGTCCAGTTTTTAAGTTGCCAATTTGCATTTAATTTTAATTGAGCAAAATTAAATGCACCAGATAAGTGAGACTCATCGTTATTGTCGGTTTTAAAAGTCAGGTCAAATTGGCTCTCCGAATCTCTTGTGGTAAATAATTGTTGGTTAAAATTGAGCTCTTTTAAATTCAAATTGAATTGTTTTTTGCCCGATTGGTCATCGTATTCAATAGCTCCTTTTGTCACGGATATATTTGTTATATCAATGATGAACTTTTCGTGAGATTCTTCCGTGTTTATAGGGGGATTTAGTTTTGGGTATATTACTGAGACCTCATTATTATTATTTTCGGTAATAACTTTATAAAAGGGACTGCTTATAGCGAGTTCTTCGACACTGATGTTTTTAAATAAAGAACTCCATAAATTTAAGTTCAGACTGATTCTATCAGCACTAAACCATAGGGTTGAATCCTTGTCAGTTAATTTAATGCCTGTTACTGTGCTTGAAAAAGTGAAAGGATTAAAAGAGAATTTTTTGATTGTTATTGACGAATTAAGCTCATTTGCAACAAATTCTTTTGAATATTTCTGAGCAAAATATGGAATAGCAAAAAACCCGAGAGCAGAGTAAAGGAGTATTAAAACCACAATCCAAAAAGGAATGGATTTAACGAATGGTTTTTTGCTATCCATGTGTGTATATTACCTGAGTAGTCGTTAATTTAATGTTAATCAATTGTTAAGGTTTTATTTTGGTCTTAAATCTTTTCGTAAAATCTTACCTACATTTGATTTGGGCAATTCATCTTTAAACTCAATATGTCTTGGATTTTTATAACCGGTTAAATTTTCACGGCAATGCGCTTTAACCTCCGCTTCTGTCATTGGGGCTTTGACCACTACAAAGAGCTTGACTACTTCACCAGATTTTGGGTCAGGCAGTCCAATGGCTGCCGCTTCAATAATATTGGGGTGCAGGCATGCAGCATCCTCAATTTCATTGGGATAAACATTAAATCCTGAGACAAGTATCATGTCTTTTTTACGGTCGACAATCTTAAAGAAACCTTTTTCATCCATTACGGCAATATCACCCGTCAATAACCAACCGTCTTTATCAATTGTTTCAGCAGTGGCTTCTGGGCGATTAAGATACCCTTTCATCACTTGAGGACCACGAATACAGAGTTCCCCGCGTTCTCCTATAGGCATTTTATTGCCGTCATCGTCTCGAATTTCACATTCAGTTGAAGAAATAGGCAAACCAATCATACCATTAAATTTATCTAGGTTTGCTGGATTCAAACAAGCAGCTGGACAGGTTTCAGTAAGTCCATAAGCTTCAACAAGAGTAACTCCAGTCGTTTCCTTCCAACGTTTTGCAGTGTCTTGTTGCACGGCCATTCCGCCACCTAGTGCAAATCTGAAATTGTCAAAGTTTAACTCAGAAAACCCTGGTGTATTGAGCAGTCCATTAAATAAGGTATTAACGCCAGTCATGGCAGTGAATTTATGTTTAGACAATTCCTTTACAAACCCTAACATATCTCTTGGGTTTGTAATTAATATATTTTTCGCACCATATTCAGTAAAAAGCAAGCAATTAGCATTTAATGCAAAAATATGATAAAGAGGTAAGGCAGTAATCACAATTTCTTTGCCTTCTTTTAACTTATCACGATTCCATACTTTTACTTGTTCTACATTAGAAACCATGTTGCGGTTGGTTAACATCGCGCCTTTGGAAACACCTGTTGTACCGCCGGTGTATTGTAAAAAGGCAATATCATCCAAATCAATTTTGGGTTCAGTAAATTTCAGTTTTCTGCCTTGCTTGAGCATTTGATTAAATGTAATGGCACCATCCAAGTTAAATTTGGGCACCATTTTTTTTACGTTTTTAATCATAAAATTCATCAATGAGCCTTTTACCGCACCAAGCATGTCTCCAATTTGTGTCGTAATTACTTGTTCTACATTGGTCTCTTTAACCACCTCCTCTAAAGTGGTGGCATAATTTTCTATGACAATAATGGCTTTAGCGTCAGAGTCATTCAATTGGTGCTTAAGTTCTCTTGGTGTATAAAGAGGATTGGTATTTGTTACAATTAAACCTGCCCTCAATATGCCAAATACAGCAATTGGGTACTGCAATAAATTTGGCATCATAATAGCTACTGAATCACCTTTTTTAAATTTAGATTGTAAATAGGCCGCTAAATCCTTGCTGAGTTCATCTAATTGCCCATAAGTGATTTTTTTGCCATAGTTAACAAAAGCAGTGCGATTGCTATGCTTTTTACAAGCAGTTTCCAACATTTGTGCAACAGAATCATAGGATAATTCTCCAATGAACTCAGGAATGTTTTTTGGGTAAGACTGTAACCACTGTTTTAATTCTGACACTTTTGTAAACTCCTCATTATTTATTCATGAATTTACTATTCTAAAACAATTGTGTTCATTTGAAAATTAAAATTTTATTTTATTGCCTTACTCGTGTTAGACTTTGTAATTATGTTTTTAAGAAAATATTATTTTTATGATTGATTCCACCCTTGCAGTGAGCTCACCTGGGCCACATACCATTGCAGTTTTACTACTGACACTAGTGGCTCTAGTGTTGTTTACCATAGAAAAAATACCTCTTCAAACTTCTAGTCTTTTTGTATTGTGTGCTTTAATACTTGGATTTGAAGTATTTCCCTACCAATTACCCGATGGCAGTTATTTTAGTACGCGTGTCTTTTTTGCAGGATTTGGAAATCAAGCTTTAATAGCAGTTTCGGCATTAATGGTTGCGGGACAAGCATTGGTAAGAACTGGTGCAATGGAACCCATTGGTCGTTTGTTAGCCAAATTATGGCGAACAAGCCCTAAGCTTAGCTTGTTATTAACTCTTGTTGCAGGTGCAATACTCAGTGCTTTTGTCAATAACACGCCTATTGTTGTGTTGTTATTGCCAATTCTTGTCAATGTATCACTCAGGACTGGTCAGTCACCTTCTGGAACACTGCTACCCATGGGAATGGCAACCTTGTTAGGCGGCATGGCAACTACCATCGGAACCTCAACCAATTTACTGGTTGTTAAGGTAGCTGAAGATTTAGGAGTTCCTGAATTCGGTATGTTTGATTTCGTTTTACCCGTGGCTCTAACCAGTATTGTGGCAATACTTTATTTATGGCTGATTGCACCAATGATATTACCAGAACGTTCTCCACCATTGCAAGACACTTCACCACGAGAATTTACCGCCGAAATTGAGATAGAAGAGGGAGGCTTTGCCGATGGTGCTACTTTAGCTGAGATTAGAGAAAAAGCTGGTAATGACATTAATATTGAACGCATTATACGTTCAGGTAAATTATCAATGGCTACTTTGCCAGATGTAAAAATTATGGCAGGCGATCGTTTGGTGATTAAAGATACTTCAGATAATCTGCGCGATTATCAACTTGAATTAGGCGGACAATTATTTGCAGGAAATACCGAAGTTGATGATGAACACCCGTTAAAAGATGGCGATCAACGTATTGCCGAATTAGTCGTTATTGCAGGTTCCACATTAGATAGAGTCAGAATAGAAGACGCACGTTTAAATTCAAAATATGGTCTCACTTTACTCGCGGTGCATTCACATGGTAAAGAAACACACGCTCGCTCTAAGGGGATTAAAGAAGTTTTATTAAGAGCAGGGGATGTTTTACTCGTTCAAGGCACCCATGAAGCTATCAGGGAAGTTAAAGCATCTGGAACTTTATTGGTTCTTGATGGTGGCGAAGAGTTGCCTCATACATCCAAAGCACCTCTTGCCCTTGTGGTAATGGGACTGATTGTGGGTTTTGCGGCATTTGGTATACTGCCAATTGTTGTCAGTTCAGTCATTGGTTGCTTAGTCCTTATTGTTACGGGGTGTTTGCGCTGGAAAGATGCAACTAATGCCCTTAGTGCTCAAGTGATATTTATTATTGTCGCATCCTTGGCCTTAGGCGTTGCACTTATCCAAACAGGTGGAGCCGATTACCTCGCCAGTTTATTCGTAACCAGTACCGCTGGGTTTTCACCAGGTGTGGTGTTAGCCATTTTGATATTCTCGATGGCAGTGATGACCAATGTGGTATCCAATAATGCAGCAGCGGTTATTGGCACACCAATTGCTGTGAGTATTGCTCAAACATTAGGCATGCCTGTTGAGCCTTTTGTTTTGGGCGTTTTATTTGGTGCAAACATGAGTTATGCCACACCGATGGCATACCAAACTAATTTACTGGTCATGAATGCAGGGGGTTATAAATTTTCAGATTTCGTCAAAGTAGGGGTGCCATTAGTGATTATTAATTGGTTAATGTTATCTGGAATTTTAACTTGGGTTTATAAGTTGTATTAAAAAGAGAGAGAAAAAAAATGGGTGAAATGAATATTTCAAGGCAGCAGTGCGAAAAACAACGCAGGCGTTTTATGCGTGCTGTTCTGAATGATTTAAATGCATTAGAAATAATGATTGAGAAAGGCTTGATTGAATCAGGAATTACTCGAATTGGAGCGGAACAAGAAATGTTTTTAGTTGATAGAAATTTTTCACCCGCTTGTGTGTCCGAACAAATCATGAAAGATTTAACCGATCCACGCTTTACCTTTGAAATTGCAAAATTCAACTTGGAAGCCAACCTGACTCCTAGTGTTTTAACAGGTAACGCGCTAAGAAAGCTGGAGAATGAAATCAATGAAACGCTTATGATTGCACGAAATGCAGCCAGTAAATACGATGCTCAAATTGTTCTGGCAGGAATCTTGCCAACTTTAAAGCAATTGGATTTAACTTTAGATAACATGGTTCCAATTGATCGTTATTTTGAATTAAATGAAACCCTTAAAAACCTCAGAGGATCTGATTTCAAGCTCAATATTCGTGGTATGGATGAATTAAATGTGACTCATGATTCCTACATGTTAGAAGCACTTAACACCAGTTTCCAAGTACACCTGCAAGTTGGTAGTGAAGATTTTGTAAAAAAGTATAATATAGCTCAGGCAATTACTGGACCAGTTATGGCAGTTTCTGTTAATTCTGGACTTATCCATCATAACCGTTTATGGCATGAATCCAGAATTGCAGTGTTTCAAAATTCGGTTGATACTCGTTCAGAAACATTCCAACAACGTGGAATGTTACCCCGTGTTTATTTCGGCAAGCATTGGGTTAAAAGCTTGCCAGACTTATTTAAAGAAGATATCTCTCGCTATCCAGTAGTTCTCACAGCTGATTTTGATGAAGACCCTGTAGGAATGCTCGAAAAAGGCATTACGCCAAAGTTAAAAGCACTGATGCTTCATAACGGTACCGTTTACCGTTGGAACCGACCTTGCTATGGTGTGGTTGATAATGTTCCGCATTTAAGAATTGAGAACAGAGTATTGCCCTCCGGTCCTAGTGTTGTTGACGAAGTAGCCAATACAGCATTTTTTGTTGGTTTGATGATTGGAATGTCTAATATGTACAATGATATTACACAAGTTATGCGTTTTTCTGATGTGGCTAATAATTTCTTGAATGCAACAAGAATTGGTTTGGAGGCAAAATTTCACTGGACCGATCATAAAACCATTTCTGCTTCAAATTTGATATTGGAAGAACTTTTGCCGATAGCCAGAGAAGGGTTGTTACATGAAAATATTGATACCAATGACATTGAGCGTTATTTAGGTATTATAGAAGAGCGAACTAAGTCAAAACAAACGGGCGCAAAATGGGCAATAAAATCCATCACAGAAATGGATGAAAGTATCTTGCCAGATGAGAAAGTGCGTTCCATTACCTCTGAAATGGTTGTCAATCAAAAAACTGATGAACCTGTGCATAAATGGAAACTGGCTCAAGCAGTGGACAATCTTGATTGGCGGGCTACTTTTCTAAGGCTTGGACAATTTATGACTGAAGAACTGTTTACCGTTAGACCTGATGACTTGCTTGATTTGGCGGCAAGCATAATGGACTGGAAACACGTGCGTCATGTGCCTGTAGAAGACGATGAAGGTTGCATTGTTGGACTTATTTCACATCGAGCGATTTTAAGAGACGTTGCTCAGGGGCGAAAAAATGCGGATGATCCCACAGCTGTAAAAGACGTCATGAAAGTCAACCCAATTACTGCAGAACCCGAAATGAAGACAGTTGATGCCATTAGATTAATGCGTGAGAACAAACTTGGCTGTTTGCCAATTGTTGATAAAGGTAAACTTGTTGGTATCGTCACCGACCATGATTTGATAAATGTGGCGGCTAAGTTATTAGAAGATTATTTAGAAGATTTCCCTCAAAACACATGAAAACAGCTATATTTGTTGATGTGCAGAACATCTTTTACACCACTCGAGATACCTATGATCGTCAATTTAACTACCGAAAGTTTTGGGAAATTGTCGAAAAACAGGGCGAAATTGTCTCTGCACGGGCTTATGCGGTACAAAGAATTGACACCCAACAACACAAGTTCCAAAATGCACTTAAACACATCGGTTTTGATGTTATATTAAAACCATTTATCAGACGCAGTGATGGTACAGCAAAAGGTGATTGGGATGTTGGTATAACAATTGATGTCATGGAGATTGCACCAACAGTAGATAAAGTTATTTTGCTAACAGGAGATGGAGACTTTGCTATACTGTTAGATAAAATTCGTCACTCGTACGGTGTTACAACCGAAGTCTATGGTGTCAAAGCCCTGACAGCAAAGGGTTTAATTGACAGTGCAACTCGATTTCATGCCATTGGCTTAGATTTACTACTTTAGGATGTTTGCTTATGCGATTACTAACATTTGAATACAAAGGTCAATCCAAGCTTGGAGCTTGGGTTGATAATGATAAAAAAATCATTGATTTACATGAAGAGTCTAAAATTCAATTTGCACATGATTCTGAAATTTTTTTATCTATGCAAGATTTAATTGAATCAGGTAAAAAAGGCTTAGAGCAAGCTAAAAAAATGCTTAAAACACCGCAAACTAAACTTATCAACACAGAAGAAGTTAAAATATTATTACCCTTGTTACCTGTGCAATTGCGAGATTTTCTTTGTTTTGAACAACACCTTATTAACTCCTTTAAATCCGCAAAAGAAATACAAATTGCACAATCAGATAATCCCCAAGATGCTAGAAAAGAATTAGACAACAGTGATTTATTTGATATTCCTAAGGTATGGTATGAAACGCCTATTTATTACAATTGCTCACGTTTAGCAAGTTGTGGGACAGGTGAAAAAATTTACTGGCCAAAGTATTCCAAAATTTGGGATTATGAACTTGAGTGGGCAGCAGTAATCGGTAAAAAAGGCAAAGATATTAAAAAAAAAGAAGCTAAAGACTATATCTTTGGCTACACTATTTTTAATGATTTTAGTGCCAGAGATGAACAACTTCGTGTTTTAGGTGCGAAACTAGGGCCAGGTAAAGGCAAAGACTTCAATAACTCAAATGTATTTGGACCATGCATTGTAACGGCTGATGAATTTGAGAATCCCTACAATTTAAAAATGACTGCACAAGTCAATGGAGAACTTTGGTCACAAGGCACAACAAATTCTATGCACCATACCTTTGAAGATATTATTGCGTATATTTCTCAATCTGAAAGTATTCATCCTGGTGAAGTTTTAGGCTCAGGAACGGTAGGGACCGGTTGTGGTTTAGAATTATTAAAATTTCTAAAAGATGGTGATAAAATTGAGTTAACGATTGAAAAAATAGGTACAATTACAAATACAGTAGTAAAACAATAAAATAATATTATGAATAATGCAAGATATAACAAAGGGTTAAAGGAAATAGGTAATGGAATCTATGCTTACTTACAGCCAGATGGTTCATGGGGTTGGAGTAATGCAGGACTAATTGCTGATAGCGGAAAATCGTTGTTAGTCGATACTTTATATGACCAACCTTTAACGGCAACAATGTTAAAGGCAATTGAACATGCGACAACAATTAAACCACATGACATCAACACTTTAGTTAATACTCACGCCAATGGTGATCACACATGGGGCAATGGATTACTTAAGAATGCTGAAATTATAGCATCCAAAGAAACTGCTGAACAAATGCGAGAAGAAATTAGCCCTCAAATGATGGTTAATATGCTCTTAAATGCCAAGAATATGGGAGAGGCTGGCGAATTTATACTTGAAAACTTCTCTGGCTTTTCTTGGGAAGGGCTTGAGGTTACCATGCCAACAAAAACATTTGAAGGCACAATGGATTTAAAAATAGGGCATAAGGACGTCCGTCTACAAAATGTTGGTCCAGCTCATACCGATGGTGATACCCTTGTTTATGTACCAGATGATAAGATAATCTATACTGGTGATATATTGTTTATTGATGGAACGCCAGTAATATGGTCGGGGCCAATTTCTAATTGGATAACAGCTTGTGATTATATCCTATCACTGGATGTTGATGTTGTTGTTCCAGGTCATGGCCCGATTACTGATAAAAATGGCGTTAAAAAAGTCCGCGAATACTTAAACTATATCGCAGTTGAATCCCGCAAAAGATACGACGCAGGCATGAGTTTTAATGATGCTGCTAACGATATCGCTTTGGGACACTTTGGCAAATGGACTGACACGGAACGTATAGTTATTAATGTTTTTTCACAGTACAAAGAATTTAATAAAGAAAATACAAAAGCTGAAGTGCCTGATATTATTGAATTACTTAAATTAATGCAACAGTACAAAAATAATAAATGTAAAAACAAAAATCATAATAACCCAAAGCATTGCAATTGTTAATCGCTTTGTTTTATTGATTCAAACACCTTGTAATTTAACATAATATATATTATACGCATATATAGATTATTAAAAAAGCAGAACATTTAGCCCTGCTTTTGTATATTTAGGAATTAGTTACTTAAGAATTTCCAGTATTTCTTCTAACTCCATACGGGTTTGCTGAATAACTTGGTAAGACTTGCTGGCATCTTTATCTGTTTTCGTTCCTTCTAGTTTAATACGAGCACCACTGATAGTATAACCGTGTTCATACAACAGGCTACGGATTTGGCGTATCATAATAACATCGTGCCTTTGGTAATATCTGCGATTACCGCGACGTTTTACAGGTTTAAGATTAGGAAATTCATTTTCCCAATACCTTAATACGTGTGGTTTAACATCACACAAAGTGCTGACTTCACCAATAGTAAAGTATCGCTTTGCAGGTATAGTTGGAAGTGAATTATTGTGTCCTTGATCCAGCATAAGTTTCTATAGTATCTCTAATTTTTTGTCCTGGTTTAAATGCTACAATTCTTCTTGGAGGAATTGCAATCTCTTCTAGTGTTTTAGGGTTTCGTCCTGGGCGACCTTTTTTGTCTCTTAATTCAAAATTACCAAAACCAGAAAGTTTAACATCGCGACCTTCAACTAAAAGATCTTTGATGGAATTAAAAAAAGCATCAACAAATTCATTTGCTTCACATTTGTTTAAACCTACATCCATGTAAAGCGCTTCAGCTAAATCTGTTTTCGTAACTGACATTTATTGACCTCTAATTTCCACACCTAAATTAACTTTAAGAGAAGATACCACTTTTGCCATCAGTTTGTCTACTTCTTTATCTTCAAAAGTTGAATTATTTTGTTGTAGAACAATTCCAATAGCTAAAGAGCGATTTCCGACACGAATATTTTCGCCTTGGTATTCATCAAAAACAAAGATGTTTTTTAGTAAATCACCGGTTTCTTTTACGACAAGAGTTTTAATTTCTTGGTAGGATATATCATTATTGGCAATCATGGCAATATCTCTTCGTACAGAAGGAAATTTAGAGATTTCTTTAAAGCTTGGAAGTGTGCTTTGTTTGATATTATTTATAAATAATTCAAAAGCATACACAGGCTTTTTAATTCCAATTTTACGGCATATTTGCGGATGAACTTGCCCTAACCAACCAATTGAATTTCCTCCCAATTTGATTTCAGCTTGTTGCCCAGGATGCAAATAATCTAATGAAGATTTTACAAAATAATACGAAGCTTTTGTGTTGGCTAATAAGTTTTCTAAATCCCCTTTTATATCAAAGAAATCAATGTTTTCTTTGCTCATGCTCCAGTGCTCTAAATGACGTTTACCCGTGCAAATACCAATGAGTTTTTCGTCTTCAACAATACACTCGTCCTTGTGGAAGACGTGGCCCGATTCAAATAATTTAACACTCTCATTTTGGCGTCTTAAGTTGTATTTAACAGTTTCTAACATACCTGGTAATAGGCTTGTGCGCATTATTGCGAACTCTTCAGTTAATGGATTCTTTAAGGCTATTGAACCTTCTGCTACATTTAAAGTTTCTAATTGTTTTTGCGAAACAAAACTGTAATTAATTGCTTCGGTATAGCCTAAAGTTGTTAATTGATTTTTAATATAATTTGTTGAAATAATTGCTTCAGGCAACTGCATGATTACACTGTCACCAAACAAGTTTTGTGATGGCATTTTATCGTAACCAATTAAACGAACGACTTCTTCAATTAAATCCTCTTCAATATCCATATCGAAACGACTCGTAGGTGCTATCACTTTCCAGCTATCCTCGCCCTCTTCTACTTGCATATTCAGTCCTTTAAGTATTGTTGTAACTTGTTGTTTATCAACAGTAAACCCTAGTACGCGTTTTAGTTTATCAACTGTTAATGTAATCGTTTTCGCTTGCGGAATACATTCTTCGGCTTTTGCTTCTATTACAGGGCCAACTTCTCCACCACATATAGCCAAAATGAGTTGTGTAGCACGGTGCATGGCTTGTTCTTGCAAATACGCATCAACTCCGCGTTCAAAACGCAAAGCTGATTCGGTGAAAATTCCTAAGTCACGTGATTTACCCATTATAGTGGCAGGATTAAAATAAGCGGACTCTAAAACGATGTCTTTAGTGGCTTGATTACAACCACTGTTTAAGCCTCCCATTACCCCTGCAATGGCAAGGTATTTTTGGTTATCAGCAATCATTAAATAGCTTTCATCTAGTACAACTTCTTTGCCATCAAGCAAGGTGAACTTATCTCCTTTATTTGCCATTTTAACTTCGATAGCACCATCAATTGACGCTTTATCAAAGCCATGCATTGGTTGACCAAGCTCAAGCATGACATAGTTGGTTACATCAACTACGGGGTGAATGGCACGAATACCACTGCGGCGCAGTTTTTCCTGCATCCAAATTGGTGTTTGCTTGGTATTATCTATGTTGTTTATAACACGGCACAAATATCGAGGTGACTGGTGCTCGGCTGTTAACTTAACTTCAATTTTATCGTCAATTGTTGCATCAACTGGTTCTATTATTGGCATTGTTAAAGGCATTTCATTTAAGCAGGCGACATCAATAGCAATGCCTTTGACACAAAAACAATCGGCTCGATTAGGCGTTAAATCAATATCAATAATTGCATCATTAAGTTCAAAATATTCACGAATATCTGTTCCAACGGGTGCATCATTTGGTAATTCTAAAATACCAGAATGATCATCACTAAGCCCGAGTTCAACATTTGAGCACAACATACCATTGGATTCTTGACCACGCAATTTTGATTTTTTGATTTTAAAATTACCTGGTAATACCGCGCCAATCATGGCTAATGCAGATTTTAATCCTTTACGCGCGTTGGGTGCACCGCAAACAATTTGCAAGTTCTCTGATGTACCTACATCCACTTGGCAGATGTTTAATTTATCAGCATCTGGGTGTTTTTCTATTGAAATAATTTCTGCCACCACAACATTGGTGAAATCCCCTGCAGCTGCTAATGCAGCATCAACTTCCAAACCTAGCATGGTTAATTGTTCAACCAATTCATCAGTTGTTATTTTTGGATTGACCCATTCTCTTAACCAATTTTCACTAATTTTCATTTGCCCTACTCCTATTTAAATTGCTTAAGAAAAGCTAAATCATTTTCAAAAAATTGACGCAAATCTTTAACGCCATAACGTAACATGGCAAAGCGTTCTACGCCCAAACCAAAAGCAAAGCCTGTGTATTTTTCAGGATCAATTCCCCCTGCTCTCAATACATTTGGATGCACCATGCCACAACCGAGTACTTCTAACCAGCCGGTACTGCCATCGTCTTTTTGCCACTCGACATCAACCTCAGCTGATGGCTCAGTAAAAGGAAAGTAAGAAGGGCGAAGACGTATCTTCAAATCTTTCTCGAAAAAGGCGTTAACAAATTGATTTAAAACACCTTTTAAGCTAGCAAAGGTAATAGTTTCACCTACGACCAAGCCTTCAACTTGGTGAAACATTGGCGTATGTGTTTGATCAGAATCACTGCGGTAAACACGACCTGGTGCGATAATTTTTATCGGTGGCTTCATGTGCTTCATGGCACGAATTTGAACTGGAGAAGTATGTGTGCGTAATAAATGCCCATCATCAAACCAAAAGGTATCGTGCATAGTCCGAGCTGGATGATGTGCTGGAAAATTTAACGCTTCAAAATTGTGGTAATCGTCTTCAATCTCAGGCCCTGTTTTAACCTCAAATCCCAAACCTGTAAACAATTCAACAATGCGATTCATTGTTCGTGTCACAGGATGTAGATTGGCCGATGCAATACTTCTTCCCGGTAGGGTGACATCTATGGACTCTGCTTCGAGCTTTTTATCCATTTCTAGTTTTTGTAATACTTCACGACGTGCCTGAATCTGTTGTTGTAACTGCCCTTTAGCTTTATTTATTTCAACTCCTGCTTCTCTACGTTGATCACCTGGTAATGTACCAAGCAGTTTGAGTTGAGCCGTAATTGTTCCTTTTTTACCTAAATATGCCACTCGAATTTCTTCAAGAACTCGAATATCTGTTGCTGCTTCAATTTCTTTTTTCCCTTGAGCAATTATTTGATTGAGATTTTCCACATTTCACCTGTTAGTGATAATTTTACATAAAAAAAGAGGAAATAACCGACCAGCATTAACTGGAAAGCTAATTCCTCTTTATAGATTTTAATCTTTAAATCCTATTATTATCAATAGGATGAATCGATTTATTTCAATGCTTTAGCAGCAAGTTCAGCAACAGCTGAAAAACCAGCTTTATCATGAACTGCCATATCGGCTAAAACTTTACGATCTAAAGAGATATTAGCTTTCTTTAAACCGTTGATAAATCGAGAATAGGATAAACCGTTGTTTCTTGCAGCCGCATTGATTCGTGTAATCCATAAGGCACGGAATTGACGTTTTCTTTGCTTTCTATCGCGGTAGGCGTATTGTCCTGCTTTGATAACTGCTTGTTTAGCAACACGGTAAACTTTACGGCGTGCGTTGTAATAACCTTTTGCTAATTTTAATATTTTCTTATGACGTTTTCTTGCGGTAACGCCTCTTTTTACTCTTGCCATTTTCTCTTAACTCCTTATGCGTACGGTAACATTGATTTAACTTGCTTGATATCAGACTCAGCTATCATGTCTGTACCACGTAAGTTACGTTTACGTTTCGTTGTCATTTTCGTTAAGATATGACTCTTATTTGCGTATCCACGCTTAAAACCATTAGCGGTTTTTTTAAAACGCTTCGCAGCGCCTTTTTTGGTTTTCATTTTTGGCATTATTATGCTCCATTTAAATGTTTAAAAACTACAATAAGTAATGGCATGACCATTTTAGCTTCACTAACTTATTGCTGTTAACGATAGAAAATAAATCTATCTGTGCTTTTAATCCTTCTGGTAGGTGTTTTTACCTATTTGCAAATTATTTATTTACTGTTTACTTGTAGCCTTAGGCGCCAATAACATTATCATAAATCGTCCTTCCATTTTTGCAGGTCGTTGTTCCACTACAACCTCTTCCTCTAAATCCTGTTCTAAGCGGTCTAACATGTTTGCGCCTATATCGCGGTGAGCTAATTCTCTGCCTCTAAACATGATAGTAACCTTAACTTTATTACCTTGACCTATAAACTTACGTAAATTACGCAATTTGACCTGGTAATCGGCCTCTTCTGTATTTGGTCTAAACTTGACTTCTTTAAGCTGAACTTTCTTTTGCTTTTTCTTTGAAGCTTGTTTCTTTTTGGAATTTTCAAATCTGAATTTCCCGTAATCCATGATTTTGCAAACAGGCGGTTCTGCTTTTGGTGATATTTCAACCAAATCTAATTTCTGAGCCTTGGCTCTGTCTAGTGCAGCATCTGTTGCCAAAATTCCTACTTGTTTACCATCACTGTCAATTAAGCGTACTTTCATGCACGTAATTGCTTCATTTATTCTGGTTTGGTGTTTCTTTGCGATTTTTCTAAATCCTCATTTTTTAATAGTGTCTATTATACTTTATCCGATTCTAACGATTTAAAGTGTTCTACAAGTTCAGAAACTGTCATATTCCCTGCATCATCGCCATTGAGTTTTCTCACAGTAACTGTACCGTTTTCCATCTCTTTATTGCCAACAACCAACATGTAAGCACACTTCTCTAAAGTATGTTCGCGAATTTTATAGCCTATCTTCTCATTTCTCAAGTCTAATTTGACTCTAAATCCATTGTTTTTCAATTCTTTTGCTAAATTAGCCGCATATTCGCTTTGTGTGTCCGTAATATTCATAATTACTGCTTGAATTGGTGCAAGCCAAAAAGGCAAGTTACCCGCATGGTGTTCGATTAAAATCCCTAAAAATCGTTCAAACGAACCCAATATTGCACGATGCAACATGACGGGTGCGTGTTTGTTTCCATCTTCACCAATAAAACTAGCATCGAGACGGTTTGGCATGGAAAAATCGACTTGAATTGTGCCACATTGCCAGACACGACCCAAACAGTCTTTTAATGAAAACTCAATTTTTGGACCGTAAAAAGCCCCTTCTCCAGGCAATTCTTGCCAATCTAATTTTTTATTGTCTAATGCTGTAGCAAGTGCTTGCTCTGACTTATCCCAAATTTCATCACTACCAACACGGTTTTCTGGGCGTGTAGACAATCTATAGATAATGTCAGTAAATCCAAAATCTTGATAAATTTCATGTAAGAAGTCTATAAATTCAGAAACTTCATCCTGAATTTGTTCCTCAGTACAGAAAATATGCGCATCATCTTGCACAAAGCCACGCACACGCATTAAACCGTGCAATGCACCTGATGGTTCATTACGGTGACACGATCCAAATTCGGCTAGACGAAGAGGCAAATCACGGTAAGATTTTAAGCCTTGGTTATACACTTGAACATGGCAAGGGCAATTCATAGGCTTTATGGCAAATTTACGCCCTTCTGATTCTACTGAGAACATATCGTCACCAAATTTATCGGCATGACCTGATCGTTCCCATAAGCTAAAATCAACCACTTGAGGTGTATTTATCTCTTTATAATCACGAAGGTTTAACTTTGTACGCATGTGTTGTTGCACTGCTTGATAAATTGACCAACCATTTGGATGCCAAAACACCATACCAGGTGCTTCTTCTTGAAAGTGAAATAAATCCATGCGTTTGCCCAATTTTCGGTGGTCACGCTTTTCAGCTTCTTCCAGCATGTGCAAATATTGTTTTAAGTCCTTTTTATCACCCCAAGCCGTCCCGTAAATTCGCTGCAGCATTTCATTGTCACTGTTGCCACGCCAATAAGCACCTGCAACATGCATGAGTTTGAAAACTTTTAATTTAGATGTGTTTGGTACATGTGGACCACGACAAAGGTCAATGAATTCTCCTTGCTTATAAAGGCTTAGTGTTTGATCTTCAGGAATATCACGAATGATTTCCGCTTTATATTTTTCCCCCATGTTTTCGAACAAAGCAACAGCTTCATCTCGTTTCATGGTGTGACGTTCAACAATAAGTTTTTGTTTTACAATCCTTTTCATTTCTGCAGTAATCTCTGCCAACTCCTTGTCAGTAAAATGATGTTCACTGGAAAAATCGTAGAAAAATCCATTTTCAATAACCGGACCAATAGTGACTTGCACCTTAGGGTAAAGGCGTTTAACGGCCTGAGCCATTAAATGGGCTGTCGAATGACGAATCACTTCAAGGCCTTCTTCATCCCTGCTTGTGACAATTGACAAATCTACATCCGTTGAAATTTCAGTTGATAAATCAACCAATTCCCCATTGATTTTGGCAGCAAGCGCTGCATTGGCAAGTCCAGGGCCGATATCCATTGCGACATCAAAGGCACTGATAGCTTTATCAAAGCTGCGTGTGGATCCATCTGTTAAAGTAATAATTGGCATAATTTTATCTAATATATTTAAAGCAAAAAAAAAGCACGTAAAGTGCTCAAGCTATTTACGTGTAAGAGTTATATTTAATTTGTTGTCGTCGTTTTCATCGATGAATTATAACACTTAGCACAATATTTTGTTAAAATCTTAAGCTTATTCATTAAAATAATTAATTATGGCAACAAGAATCGATAAATGGCTGTGGTCAACACGTTTTTATAAGACGCGTTCTTTAGCTAAAAAACACGTAGAAAGTGGTAAGGTTAAAATTACTGGACAGAAGGTCAAACCTTCGCGTGCCGTGCATGTGGGTGATGAGTTGACTATAAAGAAAGGCGATTTGACTTGGGAAGTGGAGGTTTTACGTACCATTGATAAACGTGTGGGAGCAAAGATAGCCGTTGAGTGTTATGAAGAAACTCCTGAGTCAATAAAAGCAAGAGAAGATATTATCACCGAAAGTAAGATGGCATTTTCCTCTGCTCCACGCCCTGCTAAACACCCTGACAAAAAATCCAGACGCAAATTGATTAAAATTAAGAAGGACGGTTTTTAATGATTGCTTTGACTTTACTACTTGTTAAACGGTTCAAATTCATAAGTCTCATACAATTCAATACCATACAGTGTTGTCTTGTATCTAATTTTAAGTAAATTCTTATTTAAAACGACTATTTCATAAGTAGAATTATCAAGAAATAATTGAGATTTTGTTTCTGAAAGAGCCCATTGTCCTTGTTTTTCATTTTCTTGAAATCTAATGGTAAGTACGTTGTCTTTTTTAAAGTCGTAAGTAGCAACTTTTTTCTTTGGTGATACAACTCCTTTTAATTTATTTGATGAACTATCTGTAATCTCTCCTGATATGACATTTTGATAATACTTTTTTTTGTTTTTCCATAGTGTGTTAATTAATAACATATCGAGTTTGCTGTATTTCTTTGGCTGTGTAAACACCCTCTTCTCTTTAGCCTCCTTGACTATCTCTACCGCTCCGTACTCTTTTAAAACATCGATTATTGCGTAGAAACCATGCCTGTATTGAGCTTTTGCATTTTTGAGTAATTGGTTGAGGTTTTTTTGCTTGTTTTTATCAACTCCTAATTCTAATAATTGCTTTGCCAGTTTTAAGTTGTTTAAACCAATGGCTTTACGCAGCCATAAATGACCGTCTTCTCTAACAAAACGCTGTATGTCAATTCCAAAATCCAACAACAAATTAAATGCTTCATAATCAACTGTGGGATTATTATTTAACAGCCGGCTAAATATTATTCTTAAAACTGTTCTTTCTTTTTCTACCGCTGTAAAATAATTAGGGTTTTCCTTTAAAATGTGCCTTGCAATATCATTTTGACTTTTTAGAAGTGCAGCAGAAAGTATGGACATATTAGCTGAGTTTATTGCAGTAATATCTGCACCAATTTTAATAAGTTCTTTAGTGATTTTGGGATGCTTTGTAAGGATACTAATTAATAATACACTATCACCGTCCTTTTTTGCATTTGGTGAAATACCACCCTTTTCAAGCAGTCTTAATGCCGTTTTACCGTGTCCTTGCCTCATTTGCGAAATAAACAAATCATCTTTAAACTCTTGTGACTCAGAACTATCGTCTAAATCAAATAATTTTTCAGGGTAAATAGATTCGATAATTCTTTGGGTTATTGATTTATCTTCTGAATAGTTACAGTTTTCTTTTAAGTATTTGATGTAAATGACGTCTTCAGCATTAATTGCAGTAGAAAAAGCATTTTTTCCTGAAACATCTTTGCTGTTACAAGAGATACCTTTGCCAATTAATAGTTTTAAAGCTGTAAAATTTTGAGATTTTATAGCGCTTGATAACAAATTTGAGGCTTTGGGTTCTAAATCATTTAAGCTTAAATCTGATAGTGTATTTAAAAGCAATATTTTATCTTTTTTATTGATAGCATTATATAAATCTCTAAACAAAATAAATAATTCTTTACCTCTTTTTTCTTTTTGCTCTAATTCCTCAACTGTAATCCCATAGGATTTTGCTATATCTTTTTGTAATATATTATGAGTAGTTTGAGCAAATTGCTTTTCATAATCTTCAGGCGTAGGTATGTAAACTTTAGCTAAGATAAAAGCAATAATTGCTACAACTACTAACAGCAATGATGGTCTTGACAATTTGAATTTGTTGAGTAATATATTCTTCACTTGGTTTTCTCATAAAAAAAGACGCCGATTTGACGTCTTCCTCTATTTTATACTTTAGTAACACTTAAGTCTTTTCTATTGCTTCTGCTTTAACCTTATTGGTAATCAAGGCTTCGCGTAGCTTGCTTTCGGTTTCAGCTAATTCTGCTACCGCTTTTTTGCGCATGGCTTTGCCTTCTTCAGAGATTCGCAAACTATCTTCAATGGTTTCGATTAGTGTTTGATTAGCTTCTTTGATGACTTCAATATCAAATATTCCACGCTCTAACTGTTCACGCACTTGTTTATTAGCGATTTTTAGATTTTCTGCGTTACCTTTTAACAATTCATTAGTTAAATCGGAGGCATCTTTGATTGTTTTTGCTGCAGCACCACTGCGCCAAATTGTGACGGTTTGAGCCAGTTGTTGTCTCCATAATGGAATGGTGTTGGCAACTGTTGAATTGATTTTATTAATTAAGCCTTTGTCATTTTCTTGGACAAGTCGAATACTTGGCAAACTCTGTAATGTCACCTGTCGAGTCAAACGCAAATCATGTACACGGCGTTCTAAATCATCGCGAGATCCTTTTAAATCACGTAATTCTTGAGCTTTGAGCATGTCATCTGAGTCTTCTGCCGCTTTTTGCAAGGCAGGAATTTCTTCTTCATCCACTTTGCGTAGCTTTTCTTCACCCGCGTGGATATAGGTTTCTAATTTGTGAAAATATTCTAGGTTGGCTTCGTACAGTTTATCTAAGCTAACGATGTCTTTGAGCAAGACCTGTTCGTGTTTTTCGAGCTTAGTTGTTATGGAGTCTATTTGATGTTGGACTGTTTCGTATTTTTGTAAAAACTTTGCCAATGGTTTTGCTCGACCAAATAATCGGGCAAAAAAGCCTGGTTTTTTATTGGGATCTAATTCATTAACATCAAAACCACGAATAGTCGCCACCATTTCATTTAAGGCTTCACCTGACTGCCCTAATTCTTTGTTTTTGACGCCTTCGAGCATTTTGTCAGATATTTCAGTAACCTTTTCTTGTGCTGAGGATCCAAAATAAATAATAGAATTGCTGTCTTTCATATTTATTTCATTTATCAAACTGTCAATGGCTTCTTTTTCTTTAGAGTCCACCTCTGAATAGGCAACCATGGCATTTTTTACCCCTGGCACAATTTCTCCATCTGCTAATGTGGTTTGCTCAACTGCTGTTTTTATTTCTGTTTCTGTCATAATCTTATCCTTTTGTTCTTAAATTTTACTTTATTCCTTGTTTCTTTAACAAGGTGTTTAATACTTCTATATCGACATCTAAATCAAAGACATCACTGGATATGAGTTTTTCATGTTGTTTGCTAAAAACTTCTTCAATATTATCCAATACTTCTTTGAAGTTTTCTTCTAACTCCATATTTTCTGATTTTTCATGTGTTGCCACATAGCGTTCAACCACGCTTTCTGCTCCTGTTAAATAGGTGTTGAGAAAACGCCTCGCCTTTTTGATTTTCTTGGGGTTTTCGAATAAAACATTCAGTACTTCGCGTGCCTTTGCCGCTATGCTATTGAGCTTTGAAGACATTTGCGCATTGTTAATATTTTTTGAAGAGTTTTCAATATTAATAACGAGACTCTCACTGTCTTGTAGAATTTCCAGTGCTTTTTCTGAATCGTTTATGTCTGAAAAGCTGATATTTTTTGATTTAACTGGATCCATTCCATACCATAACCAGCAACCAATTGTGGCAGCTAATCCAAAACCAATAGCAGCAAAAAGATTGTAGCCATTTAATAACCATGCCGAAACAAAACTCGCAATGCCGAGTAATAATGAGCCCAAAAACATCATCGGAAAAGGTGGGTTTTGAACGAATTTTCGTGAGGAATAAAGTCCTTTGTTTTTTAACCCTATGCTCATCCACAAAGCCGCCAAAATTGTGCCTACAAAAACAGCGGAAACAATAACAAGATTGATAATTTCACCTTTGAGAAGTTTGGATATAATACTCAATAGATAAGGTAAGGAATAGAAATACAACAACCACGCCCCATAGTTGTTGACACTTTGCACATGTGTTTGTCTGTATTTAATTGCCATAAAATAATTTAACTCCTAAATACAATACTGTAAATGTTATCAGTAAAAACCCACTTATACGCCGAATAAAATCTTGCATAATTCTCCTTTATATTTCAAATTTAATCACTATTGACGGATCGGAAAAATCCGCACTGCCTAATGATATTTGCCCTTTACCGAGCAATACCGTTTTGTCACGATGAAGGCGCAAACTGTTGCCTCCAATTTCTAACCATGTGCCATTGGTGCTTTGATCTACTATTTTAAAATTCCCATCTGAAAATTGGATTTCTGCATGTAAACGGGATGCCATGGGTGCTAATATCTGTATATCGCACTCTTCTCCCCTGCCTATGACTTTGTTCGGAGAGTTTTCGGTCATTTTGATTTTTCTGCCATTGATTTCCAATTCCATGCAGTAGTCGGATTCGGGCAGCTTTAAATCTAAAGCTGTCGAAATGCGCGTTACTTGAGACTCGTCTTTTTGCCAAAATATTTCTATAATTTTAACTGCCAATAATTTTCCTTTGACTTTCGTTTTACCCAGTGAACGGTAACGAACGGCACAGTTTTCGTCATTTTCTTTAAACGTCACTGAGTTGGTGATAATTTGCCCTTTTTTAGCAAAACCAGCCATTCGTGCTGCAACATTAACCGTGTCACCGTAAACATCGCCATCCTCAGCAATAACATTGCCGTGGTGAAAACCAATCCTTATGCCGATGGGGTGAGAACCAAGAACAAAATTGCCTGCCACGCGTTCTTGCATGCCTACAGCCGCACAAATGGCATCATCTGCATTGGGGAAAGTGCACATAATTTCATCGCCAATAGTCTTAATCAGCACGCCATTGTGTTTATCTGATACTTCGATTAAGGTATCCAATACAGCAGAAATGGCCGAACGTGCTTTATCGTCACCGTATTTATCAAACAGTGCTGTGCTTTGAGCAATATCGGCAAAAAGTACCGTTAATTTAGGCATTTTCTTTTCTCATTTCGGACAATTCCTTTAATCGTTCAACAACGATATTTTTATGTGGCAAAACCAAAGCAGAGGCATCACCAAGTGGTGTAAAAGTATCAAACCCAGTTATTTTGCTAATTCTTGGAGGGTTTTTAAGCCCTTCAATAATAGCACTAACGACACCCTCACCTACCGATGCGGACTCTCTGCCTTCATCGACAATCAAAATTGTATCAAATTTTTGTGCTAATTGACAGATGCTTTTTTTATTTAACGGTTGTAACCAACGTAAATCCATTGTTGCCACTTTATCTGTGTGCGTTAAGTTGAACTCCTTTATCGCCTCCAAACTCATGGGAACACCATTAGCATACGTGATGATGAGAATATCTTGTGCATCTTTGTTGTAAACTTTTGTTTCACCAATAGCAATGGACTTGTCTTGAGTGGGGTAATCAAAACACCATTTATTATCACCCTCTTGGTATAAATCCTTTTTCATGTACAAGGCGATAGGTTCTAAAATGATGGATACACGTTTATCAATTTGTGCTAATGCCATTAATGTTCGCATCATTAGTACCGCATCATCTCCACGCGATGGACAAGCCACTATAAGTCCGGGTATATCTCGCAAAGCAGCCATAGAGTTATCATTGTGAAAATGCCCTCCAAAACCTTTCTGATAACCTAATCCAGGTATGCGTACCACCATTGGGTTGGCAAATTGATTGTTGGAAAAAAATTGTAAACTAGCCGCTTCACCTCGAATTTGATCGCAAGCATTGTGAAAATACGCCAAATACTGAATCTCAGGTATTGGAATCATGCCCATGTTTGCATAACCTTGTGCCAAGCCTAAAATGGTTTGTTCATCTAATAGAGTATTGAATACCCGTTTGGGTGAAAACTTTTTATACAAACCTTTGGTTAAGGTGTAAACTCCGCCTTTTTGTGCCACATCTTCGCCGAAAATCAGTGAATTATCGTATTTCAGCATGATGTCGGTTAAGCCTTTATTTATCAAAACAGCCATGTGTTTTGCTGGCTGATTCTCTGGCAATAATTTCTCATTACCAAATATTTTGATGCGTTTGTCTTTATCTACGGGTTGGCTAGCTTGTTGATTGACTAACTGCTGAGAATAAGGAGCTAATGGTCGAACAACTTCTTCAATATCGGTAATACGCTCTTGCAAATCCGCCTTGTAAGCTGAATCCATGCAACGCTTATTCATTCTTTCATAAAGGTCTAAAATATCCTTTGGCGACATGATGCCTGCATCTACGGCAATTTTAGCTGATTTTAACAAGGGATCTTTGGCTTCTTCTGCTTCTAATTCGTTTATATCGCGGTAATCCACTTCAAAATCAGTGCCTGCATGCCCCATTAAACGGGTTGTTTTTAAATGCAAGAAAACGGGTTTTCGCTCATAACGGCAAAAATTAACAGCACGTTGAATTTGCCTGTAACCATTTGCTAAATCTAAACCGTCTGCTTGAAAATATTGCAGACCTGGTCGGTGTTTGAAGTTTTTCTCAATCCAACCGCTGGGAGTCTTAACCGAAATCCCTATGCCATTGTCTTCGCATATAAACAAGACAGGAACATCCAAGCCTTGATAACTTGCCCAAGCTGCGGCATTAAATGCTCCTTGTGCTGTTGAATGGTTGCTACTGGCATCACCAAAATTACATATAATTATTGAATCATCTGGAATCGGCAAACCAGAATTGGAACGTTTTCCTAATTCAATACCAAGTGCTGTCCCTACTGCTTTTGGCAAGTGACTAGCAATAGTGCTTGTTTGCGGTAAGACCCATAACTCTTTAGATCCCCAAACTTTGTGACGACCACCAGAGGCTGGGTCACTTTTACTGGCAGCAAAAGACAGACAGGTATCATAAATTGGATCAATTGATGGAATATGACGCGAACGCTCCATCATAAAGCCACCACTGCGGTAATGCAGAAATGCAGGGTCGGTATGACGGGTTAATCGTCCTAACATAACACTGCCTTCGTGTCCTGATGAGCCGATTGTATAGAAAACTTTATTTTCCAAACGTAAAGCCCGCGCCATTAAATCCAGTTGTCTTGACATGATTTGCGATGTAAACATTTCGATAAACGATTTCTCATCTAAACCATATTCGTTTAAATTCAACAAGTTATCAGGATTTTTTAACGCTTTAACAAAGGCTTTAAAATTATCATCAACCACTTGAGCTCGATTAATGTTTTTTGATTTGTTAGTTAATTTGTTTTTTATTTTGTTAAGAATTGCCATGGTATTTTAGAATGCATTTTTGCCAGTTAATTCACGACCAACCACCAGCTGATGAACCGTTTCGGTTCCTTCATAAGTGATAACACTTTCTAAGTTTAGTGCATGACGGATAGCCACATGCTCGGTAGTTATCCCTGCTCCACCCAATAAATCACGGCAATCACGTGCGATATCAATTGCCATGCGGACATTATTCCATTTAGCAATCGAGATTTGTGTGGGTTGCAGTTCACCTTTGTCTTTTAAACGCCCAAGTCTTAGTGCCAAAGTTTGAGCCGTGGTAATCTTACGCGCCATTTCAGCCATGCGCAATTGCACAATTTGGTTTTCATTAAGGGCTTTGCCAAACAAAATACGGTCTTGGGTATAATCCAAGACTTCTTGTAAACACGCTTGTGCACAACCAATTGGCCCCCAAGAGATGCCATAACGCGCATTAGACAAACATGTTAAAGGACCTTTTAAGCCAATAACTTTTGGTAAGCGGTTAGCATCTGGAATGCGAACTTCATCAAAAAATAAAGCAGAGGTCACGGATGCACGCAATGACATTTTCTTTTTAATAACTTCGGTTGTGAAACCTTTGGTGCCTTTTTCAATCAAAAAACCTTGCACGCCGTCATCAGTGTGTGCCCAAACGATAGCAATATCTGCTATTGAACCATTGGTTATCCACATTTTTGAACCATTAATAACCCAGTCATCTCCATCCTTTTTTGCCCATGTTTTCATGTTCATCGGATCTGATCCACCGTGAGATTCTGTTAATCCAAAACAACCAATCACCTCACCTCTAGCCATAGGAGGCAGCCATTTTTTCTTTTGTTCTTCTGAACCAAATTCTGAGATGGGAAACATACACAAAGAACTCTGAACCGATGCAAAACTGCGCAAACCCGAATCGCCACGTTCCAATTCTTGGCAAATTAATCCATAACAGGTATAACTCAATCCTGCACAGTCATATCCCTCAATGGTGCTGCCAAAAAGTCCTAAATCAGCCATTTCAGGAATCAAATCCATAGGGAATTCGTGTTTATCAAAAGCATCACCAATAATAGGCAATACACGTTCATCTACCCAACGCCCAATTGAGTCTTGCACCATGGTTTCTTCTTCTGAAAGTTCAGAACGGATATCGAATAAATCGAGTGGATTTAAGGTTTTTTTCATTTGTTGTCCCCAAATAAATTGCATTAATATAAATACAGAGTATTTTACCTCGAATCCGATTACTAAAACTAATGAAAAGAAGAAAACATAAAAGATTTAGCGTTTTACAGCCACTTCACTCTCATGTTATCATGCACAATTAACTAACCAATCCATAGCAAAGAATAAATAATGAAAGCCATCTCCTCTCGCCATGTTTTTACCCAAGGAAAATTACAAGAAGCGGCTATTGTCTATAACAAAGGAATCATTACCGACATCGTTTCAGCAAAAGACATTCCAAAGAACTGTCCACACCGCGATTATGGAGATTTAGTTATCATGCCTGGTTTAGTTGACACGCATGTTCACATCAATGAACCTGGAAGAACTGATTGGGAGGGCTTTAATACCGCCACAAAAGCCGCCGCGGCTGGTGGTGTTACCACAGTAATTGATATGCCATTAAATTGTATTCCGGTGACTACGACATTAGATGCGGTTAATGTTAAAAAAGCCTGTCTTAAAAACCAAATGTGGGTTGATATTGGCTTTCACGGTGGTGTTATTCCTCATAATGAGCACCAACTTAAGGGCATGATGAAGGCTGGAATCAACACATTTAAAGCCTTTATGATTGATTCGGGGGTGGATGAATTTCCTGAAAGTGACACAAACACTCTGGATAAAGCCATGCCTATATTAGCCAAAGGAGGAGCCACCTTATTGGTTCATGCCGAATTAGATAATTCCTGCCAGCAACCATTAATACATGATAAGGCATCCTATGATGAGTTTTTGAACTCTCGACCTCATAAATGGGAGTTAGATGCGATTGCGCTGATTATTCGATTGGCTCAAAAACACGATTGTAAAGTGCATATTGTGCACTTAAGCTCTGCAAAAGCCTTAAACCTAATTAAAGAGGCACAAGATAAAGGCATTAAGATTAGCGCAGAAACTTGCCCGCATTACCTCATTTTAAATTCCGAAAGCATTCCAAATGGTGACGGACGCTTCAAATGTTGTCCGCCTATACGAAACCACCGCAATCAAATGGCATTGTGGCAAGGGCTAGAGCAAGGAATAATAGACTTTATTGTTTCTGACCATTCGCCTTGCACTCCTGCATTAAAACGCCTTGAAGAACAAAACTTATGGGATGCTTGGGGCGGCATTTCATCATTACAATTTGGATTAAGTTTAATTTGGAACTATTTGAAAATAAACAACTATTCTATTGAATATTTAGTTAAATGGATGTGTGAAAACCCTGCAAAACTAGTTGGTTTAGAGAATCAAAAAGGACAAATTAAAAAAGGTTTTCAAGCAGATTTCGTTATCTGGAACCCAAACAAAGAACACACCATTGACAAAAAAGAAATATTATTCAAAAATAAAATGTCAGTCTATGAACAACACAAAGTTTTTGGTGTCATAGAACAAACCATTTTAGCAGGTGTGGTGATTTATGATAAAAATAAAGAGAATAATTTCACGCATAAACCAAATGGCAAATACTTATAAGACTGTAAAAAGAGGACAAAAAAATAAATGAAAAAATTTACTCACTTAATAGACCTAGCTGCAGAACGCACGGGTGGCAAAACCTTGGAATGCAGCGATGATTTTTTCGCACCAATGGAAAATTTACTCAAGCCTGGACGCGGAATTTTTATAGAAGACAAATACACCGAACATGGCAAATGGATGGATGGATGGGAATCTCGTCGCAAACGCGTGGAGGGACATGATTGGGTAATTATTAAGCTTGGCTTACGAGGCACCATTGCTGGTGTTGATATTGATACCAACCATTTTTTAGGTAACCACCCTCCTCATGCTTCACTTGAGGCTGCTTGTGTTGCTGGCATTCCAACAGAACAAGACTGGGTAGAAATTCTTGACAAAAACCCATTGGAGCCAGGGTCTCAAAATTTATATGAAATTGAATCCAATAACGAATGGACGCATCTACGCTTGCATATTTATCCGGATGGTGGCGTTGCTCGCCTAAAGGTTTATGGTGAAGTCAAACCCGATTGGTCACAAGTGGATAAAGAGGATGTGTTAGATTTAGCTGCTGTTGAGAATGGCGGCAGAGTTTTATCGTGTAATGATATGTTTTTTAGCCATAAAGACAACCTTATCATGCCTAACCGTGGCGCTAACATGGGCGATGGTTGGGAAACAAAAAGAAGAAGAGGACCTGGACATGATTGGGCAATATTAAAATTAGGTCATGCGGGTACGGTTAAAGAAATTGAGGTGGATACTTGTCACTTTAAAGGCAATTACCCAGATCGCTGCTCGATTGAAACTATATATGCACCTGATGCAAATGAAGAAAAGTTAAATGGACTCAATTGGCAAGCCTTATTAGCTGAAACCAAATTATCAGCTGATAAACAGCATTATTTTACCAAAGAACTGCTGCACCATAATAAAATCACCCATTTACGTTTGAATATTTTCCCCGATGGTGGCATAAGTCGCATTCGAGTCAATGGAATAATTGGATGAATATTAACCAATTCAATCACTTATCAAGACAGCAAGCTTTTACTGAATTAGAAAAATGCTGTGGCAGCCAAACATGGATAAAAAGCATGATAAATGCGCGCCCTTTTTTGGATGCTGAGTCTTTGCATAAAAAATCAGATGAGATTTGGTCAACTGTTTCTAGGGCTGATATATTGGAAGCTTTTAAGCACCATCCGCAAATTGGCAATATTGATGAATTAACAAAGAAATTTGCCAGCACCGCAACATGGGCTGGCAACGAACAACAAGGCACGGTACATGCATCCGATGAGGTGTTACATGAATTTAAAAAAGGCAATGAAGATTATTTAAACAGGTTTGGTTTTATCTTTATTGTTTGTGCCACAGGTAAAAGTGCCCAAGAAATGTTGGATTTACTCAAATCCCGCCTTCCCAATGATGAAGCCATAGAACTTCATATCGCCGCTGCTGAACAAAACAAAATCACCCACTTACGCCTTGATAAAATGCTAGAGGAAAAAATATGAGTCCTATTACCACACACGTACTTGATACTGCCAAAGGTTGTCCTGCCGCCAATATTGCCGTCACTTTAGAATATTTAGCTAAGGACAACTGGCGTTTAATTGCCACAGGAACAACGGATAATGATGGTCGCATTATGGATTGGATGGATACTGATTCAAATAAAGGGGAATACCGCATCACCTTTGCAACAGCCAAATACCACAACAATAAAGGCTTTTTCCCGAGTGTCACAATTAATTTTATAATAGACAACCCCAAGCAACACTACCACGTACCTTTATTATTAAGTCCATTTAGTTTTTCAACCTATCGCGGCAGTTAATTCCGGTTAATTAAAAATAGTGACACCAAAAACAGGTAGTACATTTTGAAAAAGTCGAATAATAAAAAGTATACTCATAGCAATCATTGCAAAAAAAAGGAACTTTTTATTCTTTAAAAGTGACATCTTATTTTCAAGTGCCTTCACTTTCTGTTTATTAAATATCCCTTTTTCGTAATATAGTGAATAAAAGATATAAACAGCATATGCAATAACTGCCAAATCCACTAAAACAAATATCTGATTACCAGAAATCATATTATTTCCACCAATAATGAACCGTATAAGTAATCACTTTTTCTTGTTCAGGTTTTAAATCAACATCAAATTCTATTGTACTCGAATTTTGTTTGACGTATTTATCGGAAGCTTTCTGAATTTTCCAATTACTCCAACGGTATAAAGGCTCGATGACTTTAACTTTAGTATTGGTTTCTTTTTGATTGCGAATTTTGATTTCAAAAGTTTCGGTAATCTCATGTTTTCCAACGATAATATTGGTTTGTTTTCGTTCTCCAACGACATCAAAAGAATTGCCCAATTCAATCGTCACTGTTTCGTTTCGTGGCGTGTGGTCAATTATATCTTCGCCAATAAACTCTAAGGAATTATCAGCGGCATCCAGTTGACTGACTCGAATGCGACCAGCAGGCAAAGGCATGCCCAAGCCTTTTTTCTTAGAGTTATCAAAACTAACAAAAGCTTTAACCTTTGGTTTAGCAACGCGCATGTAGTTTCTATCAGCGATGGGACTATAATAATGGTGGTTGGTGATTTGAGAGCCATTAAATACTAAGTCTTTTGAACATTCGATATTATTAGCAGCGGGAAACAATTCAATTTGTTTGGTTGAATTATTAGGCAAGTCAACCCGTCTTGGTAAGGTATATAAATGGTATTCAAATAAAGATTTTTCTTGAAAGCCTGCTTCTGCCACTGGTACAGACATGGTTTTTGCCAAAACCATTCCATTTTGCCTGCCATAGTTTGGTTCTGCTCGATGCACATTGCCAGCAATTAATTTTAATTTTGTGTCTTTAAAACTGCTGCCAGCTTGGTTAAGTAAACTCACCCACGAAGATAAATCCATGGTGCATTGACCGCCTTCTTCATGCAGGGTCAAATTGTAATCCGCCCACCAAGTCATGCCTTTGGTTTGGTAAGTCACCCGTGCCAATTCATCGCCTGCTTTTTTTCCATTAAGCAGCCATAAAAGAGTAGGCTTGGTTAATAAACCTCCAGGTAACGAGGGGAAAGCAACACTATCGTATTTACTCAAGGTTATAACCGAACCATCGGCTTCTTGTACAATAATCCCACCATTTGTTCCGAGCAGCTTACCACGAATAGTTTTATTTGCACCTCCAGAGGTTTGCTCAACTACGACTTGTTGCCCTGTGTATTTTTCCAATAGTTTCTGGGTACTAACAATATCAAATTGGTAATTTTGATCCAAAACATAAGCCGCTCCTGGATGATTTGGCGTACTAAATGACACGGTTGTCGGGTCAATTTGACTGGTAACATCGTCAAACTTCAATTCAAACTGACCTTTTTTTATCTCAATCTTGCGGTCTTGTTTCACCATCGCGTAACCAGGCACATTCGCTCCTTGTCTTTGAAATTGTTGCGGGGAAATACTGCCTGCTTGAGCAGTAGAATAAACCGTAATTGCCGTATCATCGGCGTTTACCTGCGTGGCTATTGTCATAAGAGCGACTCCTGTAGTTAGTACTGATTTAAGCGTTAATTTTTTACTAAAAATATTCATAGTTTTGCCTATTTATCGTTAATTCCAGTGTTTAATCGAATCTCGCCTGTAAAAGGGTTAAAATTCTTATTATTTTACCATTATAACAAAATTATGCGCATTTTTACACTATTACTCCTTTGCCTCTGTACACAGGCTCAAGCACAATTTCCTGAAATTAATGATTATTGGTTACAAGCAGCCCCACCCAATGCCACGGTTATGGCGGCTTATGCTACACTCAACAATAAATCAGATAAAGATATTCTATTAGTCGATGCCTACAGCCCTGCTTTTAGTATGACGATGATACACCAAACAAAAATCATTGATGGTGTCGCAAAAATGATTCACCAAGATGAAATTGTGATTAAACCTAATGAACAATTAACTTTTAAGCCAGGCAGTTACCACATCATGTTGATGCAACCGAAATTTAAAATTAACAAAGGCGATCAAATTAAAATTAATTTGATTTACAAAAATGGTGAGAAAAGAATCGTTCAAGAAATGTGGTTTCCTGTGGAGTTTCGATGAAAAAAACTGACTTTCACTTTGACTTACCCAAAGAGTTAATTGCTCAACACCCAACCAAGCAGCGAACGCAATCTCGGTTATTGGCGTTAAATAAAAACACTGGTCAAACACAGAATTTAAAATTTCCAGATATTATTCAATTCTTAAATAAAGGGGATTTACTGGTTTTTAATAACACAAAGGTCATCCCTGCTCGCTTGTTCGGCAAAAAAATTACAGGTGGCAAGGTTGAGGTTTTTATTGAACGATTGCTTAATGACAATTCTGCCATTGCGATGTTTAAATCCAGCAAAGCCATTAAACTGGGAACACCAATATATTTTAATGAACAAACCATTCTTCCAACCGCCAGAAAAGGCATGTTTTTCTTAATCGAAACACAAAATAATGCATCATTAACTGAATTAATGGATGAATTCGGGCATATGCCTCTACCTCCTTATATCCAACGCAAAGATGAACTTGAAGACAAATCCAGATACCAAACAGTTTACGCCAAGGAAAAAGGTGCAGTGGCCGCACCTACTGCAGGTTTGCATTTTGATGAAGAGTTATTGCAACAGATTGAAGACAAAGACATCAATACCGCTTACGTCACCTTGCACGTTGGTGCTGGTACATTTCAACCCGTAAAAACTGACTCCATAAATGACCACATCATGCACAAAGAATGGTTGCACGTCGATGATGAAGTGGCACAACTTGTTAAACAGACCAAAGCAGCAGGCAATAAAGTCATTGCCGTTGGCACAACCGCCGTGCGTTGTTTAGAAACAGCCAGTCAATCTGGTGGAATCAAAGCCTATACGGGCGATACCAACATTTTTATCTATCCAGGCTACCAATTTAAGGTGGTGGATAAACTATTAACCAACTTCCACCTACCCGAATCCACCCTTATCATGCTGGTATCAGCCATGTGTGGGCGTGAAAACACTTTAAATGCCTATAAATACGCTGTTGAAGAAAAATACCGTTTCTTTAGTTATGGGGATGGCATGTTTATTTTTTAGCTTGGGTTTATACAAAATCCGTATTTTTTCAAATCTATTGCATTGTTCAAGCCAAATTTGATTCCTTCGGCTTTGAGTAATTCGTATTGAATTTCAAACTTTTCATCTTTAAGGGATATTTTGCCTTGGATATTAACTATTCGATGCCATGGAAGCTTGTATTTTTTGCTGCAGGTGTGAATAAGGCGAGAGACTCGACGAGCATTGCGGTGATTGCCAGCAAGCAGTGCAATTTGCCCATAGGTAGCGACTTTTCCTGCGGGAATGGATTGAATTATTTCTATGGCTTTTTCTGAAAATGGAGTCATTGGCTTTATTTTGGGTATAAAAAAACCCAGCGGTAACTGGGTTTTTTATTATTGATTTTCAACAATGAAAAGTCAATTATACTTCTTCACCTTCGACTAAAAGAGTAAATTTAGCATTAACATCTGAATGGAATGAAAGCTCAATAATCGCTTCACCGGCTTCACGGATAACGCCTTCTGACATAACCACTTCACTCTTATCAACAGGAAAACCATTGGCTGTTAACTTATCAGCAATCTCGCGTGGCCCAATTGAACCATACAATTTTCCTTCAGGTGATGCGTTAGAAGAAATGGTAATTTCAAGTCCTTCAATTGATTCTGCACGTGCATTAGCTGCAGATAATGAGTCTTTTTCTTTTGCAATCAATTCAGCTTTACGCTCTTCAAATATTTTTTGATTCGCCTCTGTTGCCATTGATGCTTTGCCTTGAGGAATAAGATAGTTACGTGCAAAACCAGGTTTGACGTTAACAATTTCACCTAAATCACCAAGGTTTTGTACTTTTTGTAATAATATAACTTGCATTTTGTACTACTCCTTAATAATGTTGGTCACAGTAAGGTAATAACGCAATGTATCGAGCGCGTTTTACGGCTGTGGTGAGTTGTCTTTGGTATTTTGCCTTTGTGCCTGTGATACGAC
The DNA here is from genome assembly GCA_947311585.1 of uncultured Alcanivoracaceae bacterium. GTDB lineage: Bacteria > Pseudomonadota > Gammaproteobacteria > Xanthomonadales > Marinicellaceae > NORP309. Next base: position 39,354 of record CAMZLQ010000014.1, read on the forward strand.
TTGGAATTATTTTTCCAGTCTCACCAACATTTTGCTTCAATGTATCCAAATCTTTATAATCAATATGGGTTACGCCTTCTGCTGTAAATTTGCAGAAACGTTTACGGTTGTTTGTTCTTCTTCTACGCTGTTGCATTATTCTTCTTCTCCTGAACCTTTAGCTTCTTTGACTTCTTTGACTTCTTTAGCTGCTGGTTTCTTATCGGCATGTTTTTTATTGTCCTTATCGTCTTTCTTGATAAGTTGTGACTCTTCTGTCACCGCAGATTTTAACTTAATCACCATGTGACGTAATACCGCATCATTAAATCTAAAAGCTTCTAAAATTTCTTCTAATGGCTTTGTTGTGCATTCAATGTTAAGTAAATAGTAATGGGCTTTGTGAAGTCTTTGAATTGGGTATGCCAATTGTCTGCGACCCCAGTCTTCTGAACGGTGAACAGTGCCACCATCTGCTTCGACCATTGCACGGTATCTTTCAACCATGGCAGGTACTTGCTCGCTCTGATCAGGATGAATCAGAAATACGATTTCGTAATGTCTCATTTATGTCTCCTTATGGATTTAAAAAGCCACCCACTTAAATATGTGGTGCAGCAAGGATTCGATTCATTTAAAGAATCGAGCGCGGATTATAACGGTTTTGAAGCAAGAATCAATAAAATTAAGCGTTTATGTCACTATTAATAAGATACTAACCGCAACAAAGACAAAAATAGCCAACCAATTGATTATTAGGCTATAACGTGCCTGGGCTAATAATTTTTGAGCACCTTGGGCTGCCAACCACGCTATAAATGAAAAAACGACCAAGGTCACCCCGATAAATAGCATTCCTAAAATCAATAAACGCCCTTGGTATCCCGCTTGGTTAAGATTGGCAAACTGCGGAAAAAAAGCAAGAAAAAACATCAACACTTTGGGGTTGCTGACATTCATTATAAAACCACGAAGGTAATAGTTTTCAATGGGTTTGTCTTGCTTTAAATTTATGCCATCATGCCGATGAATATAGGTTTTATAAGATAAGTACAGCAGGTACGCCACAGCGAAAATTTTAAGAAATAATAGCCCATACTGCGAGCGACTTACAAGCGTAGAAATACCAACCACTATTAAGAAAGTATGAAGAATAATACCAGTACAAAGACCAGCTATAAATTTAACCGCAGTTCGAAAACCTTGCGAAAGGCTGGTAACAACCACAAAGATATTATCCGGTCCTGGCGTAAATGCCAAAACCACGGAAGCTAAAATAAAGGAAATTATTTCAGGAAAAGCCAAAAGAGCTATTTTTCAATTTTATCGACATGCTCGCCCAAAAGTTCCCACAATGGTATTTGCTTCTCTTCGGGAATTTTAATAAAACGCATACCGACTGAGTCATCCAACAATCGAGTTACTTCTGCTTCTACATGCAAATTAAAATCATCGTTTAGAATTATTTCCAAAACGCAAAAATCACCTTCTTGCAATCGAATTTCCGTGTGCTCATCATAACTTAATAGAATTCCAGAGGCTGAAATATTTTTGACTTCCATAATAATCGACTGTCCTTGTTTTACTAACAAACAAGAGGAACTTATGGGTTTTCTTGCATACCTAATTTTACTGTCAACTGTCATTGCGTTCTCTATTCTACGAAATCCACTTTATTATCATCAATTTTATGCTATTTCCTAACAAATTTAGGAGTAAAACCCCAAATAATATTCAATATTCAGGATTTTACTCGCAATAAACTAAAATTTAAGCTTCGGGGCGCATATAAGGGAACAATAATACGTCACGTATGGATGCCGAATCTGTGAACAGCATCACTAATCTATCAATGCCAATGCCTTCTCCTGCTGTTGGCGGCATTCCGTATTCTAATGCTCGAATATAATCGGCATCAAAATGCATGGCTTCATCATCGCCTGCTTCCATGTTTGCCACTTGGTCTTTAAAACGTTGTTCTTGATCTTCTGGATCATTGAGTTCAGAAAACCCATTGGCAATTTCGTTACCCGCAATGAATAGCTCAAACCTATCGGTGTAATTAGGGTTTTCATCATTGCGACGTGAAAGCGGAGAGATTTCCGTTGGGTATTCAATGATAAAAGTGGGTTGAATTAAGTTATGCTCTGCCGTTTCATCAAACAACTCTGTCAATAACTTACCCTGCCCCCAGTTATCTTCAATATGAATGCCTAAGCGTTTACAATGTACAGCAAGTGCATCTCGGCTTTCACAATCTTGTTCGGAAATCTCTGGATTGTATTTTTTAACCACGTCTTTCATGCTTATGCGTTCAAAAGGTTTGCCAAATTCTATTTGGTAATCTTGGTAAGTAACTAAGGAGTTACCTGTCGAAATTTCTGCTAGCTGCTTGAATAATTCTTCTGTTAAATCCATTAACTCAGTGTAATCGGCGTAAGCCCAATAAAATTCCATCATGGTAAATTCGGGATTATGTTTAGTGGAGACACCTTCGTTTCTAAAATTGCGGTTAATTTCATAAACCTTTTCAAAACCACCCACAACCAAGCGTTTGAGAAATAACTCAGGAGCAATACGCAAATACAACGGTAAATTTAAGGCGTTGTGGTGTGTCTCAAATGGCTTGGCAGCCGCACCGCCTGGAATTAAATGCATCATCGGTGTTTCGACTTCCATAAATTTTTTGGCTTCCATAAAAGTGCGAATATGAGTGATAATTTTTGAACGAATCTTAAAGGTATCACGACTCTCTTGATTCATGATTAAATCAACGTAACGTTGACGGTAACGTGTTTCTTGATCGCTTAGTCCATGAAATTTATCAGGTAATGGGCGTAAAGATTTAGTAATTAAACGAATTTCTGTAGCTTTAACTGACAATTCATCCGTTTTGGTTTTAAACATGACTCCTTTGGCAGCAACAATATCGCCTAAATCCCATGATTTAAACTCATTAAAGCTGTCTTCACCGACACCATTTAATTGCACAAACAGTTGAATTGAGCCTGTTACATCTTTAATAACCGCAAAGCCGCCTTTACCAAACTCACGTTTACTCATCATGCGGCCAACAACAGACACCTCTATTCCTTGAGGGTCCAACTCTTCTTTAATGACACCATCGTATTTTTCATGCAATATTTCTGCAAAATGCGTTCGTCTAAAGTCATTAGGAAATGCAATGCCTTTTTCATCGCGAATAGCTTGCAGTTTTTGGCGTCTTTCTGTGATTAAATGATTTTCATCTGACATTTAATTGGCTTCCATTAATTAGTGTGTAAAGTCATGAATTTTAAATCGCATTAGACTGACTGGCAATAATTAACTTATGCAAAATCGTGTTTAAAGAGAATTAATACTCGAAATACCTCTCTGAGGGCTTTTTGCTTAGTCATTATTCCTTTTTCGACCATTCACACTTATGCTGCCGCTACCACCATCAATTAAATTAAATTTTCCGTGTAAATTAGTGATATTTATAGCACCTGAACCATCATCAATTGAAACATCTCCTGTTACCTTATCAATGGTAATTGTGCCAGAGCCATCATCAATGATAACATTTCCGTCAATATTGGATAAGTTAGTATTGCCAGAGCCATCATCAATAATAACGTTGCCACCAATATTATTAAGGCTAATCGAACCCGAGCCATCATCGATTACAACTGAATTATTAATATCTGATAGAGTTATTGAACCCGAACCATCATCAATTTCAACTTTTAAATCCCGTGGAACAAAAACAGTTAAATCCATTAGTATATTATGTCTTGAAAAAGTAAAGAGGCTTTTCTTATTCAATGCTTTTAAAACTATTTTTGAACTCTTTGAGGCAATACTGAACTCCATCTTTTCATCAAATGCTTGTTGTAACGCCTCGAGGTTTTTATAATCATCGGAATGAATAATCGCTGCAACTCTCACTTTATCACTATCAGTGCCCATTATATTTAATGCTCCAGAACCTGTATCAATAAATATTGACGAATGATTTAACACTTTTATGCTTAATTCCTTTTCAAAACTTGCATCACTTTTGGCAAGTGTCAATTGAGTGGTAAATAACAGTATTATCAGTAGTATTTGCTGTATTTTTATCATGTAAAATCTCCAGTTAGTGTTTTCTATAATTTAAAGACGCACCAAAATAGGAAAAGTTACATTAATTTTTTCAATAAACCACCACAGGCTTCTTGCAATAAGTCCAAAACCAAATCAAATCCACCAGCTCCGCCATAATAAGGATCAGGGACTTCGCAATAGTCTATATTTTTAGCAAAACTCATCATTTTATATAGTTTTTGCTGTAACTCTGGGCTTGGGCAAATTACCTTTAGATTTTCATAATTGTCATCATCCATGGCAATAATATAATCAAAATGATTAAAGTCACGAGATTTAGCTTGTCTGGCTCTTTGTATTGTTAAATCAATTCCTCGTTTCTGAGCAAATTTAATCGAACGAGAATCGGGTAAACTACCCACATGATAACTGTGTGTTCCAGCTGAATCCACTTCAAATAAGTCAGATAAACCTTTGTCATTAATCAATTTTTCAAACACACCTTGTGCAGAAGGCGAACGGCAAATATTACCCATGCAAACAAATAAGACTTTGGTTTTATTCACGATAAACTCTCAATATAATCACCCATGGTATAAAATCCTTTATCCTGTTTCACTAACCATTTTGCTACATCCAACGCACCTTGTGCAAAGATAATTGGGTCTTTTGCCGTGTGAGTAATACTCAAATTTTCACTGTCATTATCTAACTCAATAGTGTGAATACCTGCAACCTCTCCTTCGCGAATGGAAACAATTTCTATATTGTCCATGGTAAAATTATCTTCATCAAGGCGTTTAATCATACCATGAGGTTTAATGGTTTTAGCCAAGGTGATGGCAGTTCCTGATGGCTTGTCTGCTTTATGGACATGGTGAGTTTCAGTGATTTTAACCTTTGTATCGACTAATTTAGTGTAATTTGACAACAAATGGCGAATAAGATTAATTGAAAGAGCAAAATTTGAAGCCCAAAGAATAGGAATATGAGCCGAGGCATTTTCCAAATCATTATAATGTTTTTTGTTCAGTCCTGTAGTACCAGAAACTAAAGGCACTTTATTATCAATGCAATGTGTTAAAACCTTTTCAAAAGCACTCGGAGTGGAAAAATCGATCCAAATATCCGCTCTTGTGCACTCTGAATTGATTTCAATACCATCCAAAGTAAAAGAAGAATGTTGTGAGACTAAGCCACACGAGACAGTGGTATTTTTATCTTTCTCAATAACACCAACTAACCTTTGCCCTATTCTGCCACTTATTCCTGCTATACCAATTTTTAAATTCATTTGTTTTCTCTTAGAGTATTAGTAACACGGAGGTTCACGGAGAAGACACAGAGTTACACTGAGTTTTATTTTTTATTCCAAATTTTTTCTATCTTTTTATCGCCCCATAGAGAAAGAAGGTTTGTTTCAAAAGCAGGATGAGCAACTTCAGAGAACCAGTCTACGTTAATTCCATCAAAAGGCATTTCAAGGAACTTAACCACATCATTGTAACCACTCATTTCCTCATCAATTTCATAAAAAGTTCCTTCAGTATCAACTCTAAATCCAATACATATTAAATCTACACTAAATAAATCTCTTTTAAATGCAAAAATTTCAATGACAGAATCCCATAAGAATTTTTCAGTACAATTATGTTCTTTTATGTAATATAGATATTTATCATCAAACCTTAACTGAAGTTTTATTTTTTCATTCATCAAGTTTCTCTGTGTAACTCCGTGTTTCCTCCGTGAACCTCCGTGTTACAAAAATTCAAACAATTACTCACCCTTTAGTTTATCCATAAATGATTTAACCGAATCAAACCAGCCTTTTTCCTTGGGGTTATGTTTTGAACCGCCTTTTTGGATGGACTCTGAGAGTTGTTTGATTAACTTCTTTTGGAAATTGGTTAAGTTTACGGGTGTTTCAACATTAACTTGGCAGTGTAAATCACCTGTTCGGTGTGAACGGACGGATTTTACCCCTTTACCACGAAGTTTAAAAACCTTACCAGATTGTGTTTCCGATGGAATTTTAAGTTTAACCTCGCCATCAAGGGTTGGGATTTCTAGCTCACCACCCAGTACCGCTGTGGCAAAGTCAATTGGCATTTCGCAATACAAATCATCGTTATCACGTTTAAAAATAGGGTGTTCACGAACGTTTATATCTACATATAAATCACCAGTAATACCTCCTGCTGGTGCGGCTTCTCCCTCACCTGACAACCGGATTCTATCGCCATTATCTACACCAGCAGGCACTTTTACGTTAAGCGTTTTAGTTTCACGTTTGCGCCCTTCTCCATTACAATGGTTGCAAGGATTTTCAATCATTTGACCTTTGCCCTGACAAGTTGGGCAAGCTTGTTGTACAGAAAATATGCCTTGTTGCATACGCACTTGACCCACACCACCACAGGTTGTGCAACTTGTGGATTTTCCATCTTTTGAACCCGAACCATCGCAATAATTACAACTAACCATGGTTGGAATTTTGATTTCTTTTGAGACACCTGTCACCGCTTCTTCCAAATCCACCGTGACTTCTATTTGTATATCACGTCCACGTTGTTGCTGTTGACGTCTTCCCCCTCCAAAAATATCACCAAAAATGTCACCAAAAATATCACCAACATCAGCACCATGGAAACCACCACCTGGGCCTTGGTTAACACCTTCAGGACCAAACTGATCATAACGAGCACGTTTGTTATCATCTCTGAGTGTGTCATAAGCACGATTAACTTCTTTAAATTTATCTTGGGCATCGGGTGAATCGTTACGGTCGGGATGGTACTTCATCGCTTTGCGTTTGAACGCTTTTTTTAATTCAGGTTTTGTCGCATTTTTGCTCACACCCAATATTTCATAATAATCTTTTTGTGACATTTTATACCCTTAACTTGCTTATACTCTTTAAATTGATCTTTACAGTAACAATAGAAAGCCAGATTTAGAAACTTTCTCTAATTTCTACGCTTGCGTAGTCTGACAATTTGATTTTTTATACACAAAAGCCCTTAATCGAAATTAAGGGCTTTATTTTTACATGATAACTGACAATATGTTATTTTTTATCATCAACTTCTTCAAACTCAGCATCCACTACATCATCATCGTTAGCATCATTGTCTCCATCTGGCGCATCACTTTGAGCACCTGCTTGTGCGGCAGCTTGAGCCTTTTGCATGACAGGAGCTAAGGCGGTTTGCAATTCTGTACTTGCTGCATCTATGGCATCCTTATCATCGCCTTTCATAGCGTCTTCAACTTTACCGATAGCCGCTTCAATATCTGCACGCTCACCGTCTTCAATGCTGTCTTTATTGTCTTCAATCAGAGTTTTGGCTTGATGAACAGTGGCATCTGCAGCGTTACGAGATTTCACTACTTCTTGGAACTTTTTATCTTCCTCTGCGTGCAACTCTGCATCTTTAACCATTTGTTCAACTTCTTCATCGGTTAAACCAGAACCCGCTTTGATTTCAATGCGTTGTTCTTTACCTGTGGCTTTATCTTTGGCTGAAACGTGTAAAATACCGTTCGAGTCAATATCAAATTCCACTTCAATTTGAGGCATTCCGCGTGGTGCTGGGTTAATGCCTTGTAAATCAAAACGACCGAGTGATTTATTGGCTGATGCAATTTCACGTTCACCTTGTAACACGTGTACAGTAACCGCTGCTTGATTGTCCTCAGCTGTTGAAAACACTTGTGATGCCTTTGTTGGAATCGTGGTATTTTTATCAATCAGTTTAGTCATAACACCACCCATAGTCTCAATACCTAGAGATAATGGAGTCACATCTAGTAACAATACATCTTTAACATCACCTGATAATACGCCACCTTGAATCGCTGCACCCATGGCTACGGCTTCATCAGGGTTTACGTCTTTACGAGGTTTTTTACCAAAATAATCTTCAACAACTTGTTGTACTTTAGGCATGCGTGTCTGACCACCAACCAAGATAACATCATCAATCTCTGATAAACTCAATCCTGAATCCTTAACTGCCATTTTACACGGAGCGATTGTGCGTTCGACCAAATCAGCAACCAAAGACTCCAATTTTGAACGGGTTATTTTCATGTTCAAATGCTTAGGCCCTGAGGCATCTGCTGTCACATAAGGAAGATTGATTTCCGTTTGTTCACTTGATGACAATTCAATTTTAGCGTTTTCTGCCGCTTCTTTTAGACGTTGCAATGCCATAGGGTCGTTTTTCAAATCAACACCTTGGTCTTTTTTGAACTCATCAACGATGTAATCAATCACCCGAGCATCAAAATCTTCACCACCTAAGAATGTATCGCCGTTTGTCGCTAAAACTTCAAATTGTTGCTCACCATCAATGTCTGCAATTTCGATAATTGACACATCAAATGTACCACCACCTAAATCGAAGACCGCAATAGTCTTGTCACCACCTTTTTTATCCATGCCGTAGGCTAATGCTGCAGCTGTTGGTTCATTGATAATACGCTTAACTTCTAAACCCGCAATTTTACCGGCATCTTTAGTGGCTTGACGTTGCGAGTCATTAAAATAAGCAGGAACCGTTACAACTGCTGCTGATACTTTTTCACCCAAATAATCTTCAGCTGTTTTCTTCATTTTCATTAAAATTTGCGCTGAAATTTCTTGTGGTGCTAATTTTTTACCTTTAACTTCAACCCATGCATCACCATTATCTGCTGCGATAATTTTGTAAGGCACTAAGTCGATGTCTTTTTTAACTGCTTTTTCGCTGAATTTACGCCCGATAAGACGTTTAATTGCGAATAAAGTATTTTCTGGATTAGTAACTGCTTGTCGTTTAGCCGATTTCCCCACTAATATCTCATTATCATCTGCATACGCGATGATTGAAGGTGTGGTTCTATCGCCCTCAGAATTTTCAATGACTTTTACATCATCACCTTCCATTACTGCTACGCAAGAGTTAGTTGTTCCTAAATCTATACCTATAATTTTTGCCATTTTTTTGACCTCTAAATAATTTTTTATAAATGATTACAAGCCAATAAAACAGCTTGTTTTTTAAGTTGCTACTAATGTATGGCTTAGGTGTTTTTTTTCAAGAGAATTTTTGAAAAAAATTTAGCCTTCATGTTTCATAGGAGTGCAGAATTTTAGGATGAAACAGTGAGTTCGCTTGTTCTATTTACCGATAAACCTAGCTATTCTTTCGTTATGCTCCAAGCTTCCTACCTTGCGCACTAGGGTTCAAATCATTCCATACGATTTAGTGCAGGTAAATCGGGCAAAATGGCTGCTGTTGTTTTCTAAAAACTTACATAGCTGACTTGGAGACAAAGTGTACTTTTTTAATATCTTCATAATAGAGACCATTGCACAACTGGTGAAACGAGTTATTCATGGTCTCTAGTTTATTTAATTAAGTCAACACTTCAAAAACTGGCGTGTACTTACTTCCAGGCAATTTCATGCGTCCTTGTTCAACAAAAGATTGCAGCAATACATCGAGTCGTTCCATCAATTCTTTATCGCCTTGAATTTTATAAACACCGTGTTCTTTGATTTGTGTTTGTCCAAATTCTTTAACATTTCCAGCAACAATTCCAGAAAAAGCTTTGCGTAAATCAGCTGCCAATTCATTAACGGGTTGATTGCGATTAAGGTTAAGGTTGAGCATGTTTTCATGTGTTGGCAAAAAGGGAAATTTAAAAGCTTCTTCGATAACCAACTCCCAATCAAAATAATAACTAATTTGCTTCTGAGTTCTATACGCCTTCACTTTTTCCAATCCCGCTATCATGTGTTTTGCTACTTTTTCAGGATCTTCAATAATAATTTCATAAAGTTCAGCCACTTCATCACCCAAAGCATAACGAATAAAGGCATCAATTTGTTTAAAATATTCTTCTGACTCCTTAGGTCCTGTCATAATAAACGGATAAGGATTGTCCTTATTATCAGGGTGAGATAATAGACCTATAAGATACAATATTTCTTCTGCTGTCCCTACCCCGCCAGGAAAAACAATAATGCCATGACCTAAACGTACAAAAGCTTCTAAACGCTTTTCTATATCTGGCATAATGACTAGTTTATTGACAATTGGATTTGGGGCTTCAGCCGCGATAATTCCGGGTTCAGTTAAGCCAATATAACGCCCATCAAATATACGTTGTTTCGCATGCCCAACGGAGGCTCCTTTCATCGGCCCTTTCATTGCGCCAGTCCCACATCCTGTACAAATATCAGCTCCGCGCAAACCCAACTGGTAACCCACATTTTTTGTGTATTGGTATTCCACCTTATTAATTGAATGACCACCCCAGCACACCACTAAATTCGGCTCTTTGCCAAATTGATAAACCTCTCCTCGTCTAAGCATTTCAAAAACCATGTTTGATATACCAGAAAGAGTCGACTCATCAAAATTTCCATCATTATGTTCTGATGATTGGAAAATAATATCACGTAAGACTGAAAAAATTGAGTCGCGTATGCCAGAAATCATCTTGCCGTCAACAAAAGCTGCCGCTGGTGCATTGACAAACTCTAAATGAATACCGCGTTCACGTGGTAAAAGTTTAACTTCAAAATCTGGAAAACGTGATAATACTGCCATCGCATCATCTTCTTTTGCATCACAATTCAATACCGCTAAGCAGCATTTTCTAAACAGTGCCTGAACCGAGCCCTTGCCCATATTCATTATTTTATTAATTTCATCTTGAGACAATAAGGTCATGCCACCACGGGCAGCAATAACACATTTGTCGATTGTTTTTTCTTTGTTACAGTTCATGTAATCTCCTGTTGTTGAGAACTTTCCCTATGAAAGCCTCTTATATTTATTTTTTTACTAAGAGCTTGCCCGTGAATAGATAATCTATTACAGAAAAGCTGGATTTTTGCTATTCTCCTCAAAAAACCGAAAAACAGCCCTAAATCCAATTTTCCTTCACTACGACTCCTATTCTCGGACAAGCTCCTAACCAAATGTAATGTTTATAAGTTACATTTCTATGAATTTATTTGATTTATTATGAGCCAATAGTCTTTATTTTTAAAGCGACCTACCATATTATAAATTTCTACCGCAATTGCAACCAATTTATGACTGAAATTCCTTTATTACTGTTAACGGGTTTATTTATCCTTTTCATCGCTACAAACAGTAAAGCCAGAGATGTCGCACGAGCTTACGCCAAACGTAAAACCATAAAACGCAATGGCGTTTTGTTGGATGACTCCATTGCCATGAAATCCATGAAAATAAAACGAATCAATGGCAAACTTGGGTTTTATCGAAGTTATGCTTTTGAATACAATGAATCTGATTTTCAACGTTATGATGGCAAGATTGAGTTATTAAGCTATCAAGTCCTGAGTATCCAGTTTTTTCACCCTGACCACATTGAAATTGATGAATCATAGCAAACCAATTATTCGTTTATTAAAATACGCAAAAGGCATGCGTTTACAAATCACTTTGGCAAGTGTTTGTTCGGTTATCAATAAAATTTTTGATATTGCACCAGAAATTCTTATCGGAATTGCCATTGATGTGGTTGTTAGCGGGCACGATTCATTTTTATCTTATTTTGGATATACCGAACAAAAGACTCAATTGATTGTTCTAGCTGTTCTAACTTTTGTTATTTGGCTTGGTGAATCAGTGTTTCAGTTTTTTTACACACTTTTATGGAGAAATTTAGCGCAAAACCTACAACATAAAATGCGCCTAGATACCTATAATCGCATGCAACAAATGGATATGTCTTTTTTTGAAAATCAAACC
>CAMZLQ010000015.1 GCA_947311585.1 uncultured Alcanivoracaceae bacterium
ATGGAAGAGGTACAAATAATGAGTTAACCCAAATCCCGATATAGAAAACACGATTATAGCACAACCCTTTAGCACGCCTAGCAAATCAATAAAATTCGTCGTCACCTCATTGGTGATAAGATATTTTCTTGGTTTGCTAGGCGTGCTAAAGGGTTGTGCTATAATCGTGTTTTCTATATCGGGATTTGGGTTAACTCATTATTTGTACCTCTTCCATATCCCTCTGCAATATTTGATGGCACAGAAAGGCTAGATCGAGTAATTTGATCTTTAAACCCAAAATCTCTTAAACCTGATAAATTTTGATAAATAGCAATACTTAAATTCATTGATCTTTTCCAAACGTCCAGCTCTCTATAGTTCATCAATTCCTCCTGCCCTGAAACCTAATACCTATCACCTGAAACCTGTTAAATTTACCACTTTGGCTTTTTCTTATCCAAAAATGATTTTAAGCCATGTTGCCCTTCTGGCGAAACCCGCACCGAAGCAATAACTTGCGTGGTGTAGTTATCGAGCTTTTTCTGTTGGGCAATGGTGCGTGAAACAACCGAATGCACCAATTTTTTGCTAATCAGTTTGGCACTTGGTCCAGTTGAGAGCAAAAACTTGATTTGCCTAGCAACTAATTCATCCAATTGTTCAATCGGGCAAATTTCGGACAACAAACCCATTTCATAAGCTTTTTGTGCACTAAACACCTCTGCAGTTTGAAAATAACGGCGAGAATGACGCGCCGAAATAGCATCAACCACATAAGGTGATATAACCGCAGGAACCAAACCAAGTTTAGCTTCGGTTAATCCAAATTTTGCCTGTTCATTGGCAATAACAATGTCACAGCAGGCAATAAGCCCAACTCCACCACCTAAAGCAAGGCCTTGCACTTTTGCAATCACAGATTTATCGCAAAAATTAATGGCGCGCATAAGTGCAGCTAATTTTAAAGAATCTTCTTGGTTTTCAGCTTGGGTTGCTTTGACCATGCCCTTCATCCAATTAATATCCGCTCCAGCTGAAAAAGATTCTCCACTTGATTGCAGCACAATCACTTTGGTATCAGGATTTTTAGCTAACGCATCAAAGGCTATGGTTAATTCATTTATCATCTGTGCATTAAAAGCATTATGCACATCTGGGCGATTCATCGTCACGAAGCTAACACCTTGTTTGTCGGTATCAACCATGATGGTTTTATACATTGAAAAATTATTCATGAAATTATTATATTGGATAATGGTAGAATTTGGGAGTTATTTTTTTAGGATCTCTGTTTTGATAAATCAAAAATTAAAGTTCATTGTAATTGATAACTCAAATAAAACACCCAAGCATATAAGACTGTGCCAAATAAAAACAGGAGCAACAAAATATTTGAGGCAAGGTTTTTAATGCCAAAATAAATAACTTGCTCAACACTGCGAAACCCCCAAAATGAGGCGATGGCAGCAATCATGGTCAACCCTAATTTGCTGTTGAGCATTTCGCTTGTATTGAAATAAGAGATGTAAGCAAAAATTAAAAAAACAAAAATCAAACGCAAGTTTAGTATTTGCATAACGGATTTATTAATGTGCGAGAGCTTCTTTAAATCTTGCACCCAATCAAATAGCTTCCAAAACAACAAATGAAAGGCGACAAAAGCCAGGTGAAATAATGCGCCTATGAGCAGTAGTTTTTCTGGATTGTTTAGCAGTGCTTTCATTACATCCTAAAAACACCGTATTTGGTGTCCTGCATGGGTGCATTTAAACCAGCTTCTATGGCTAACCCTAAGACTTTACGAGTGTCTACTGGGTTGATGATGCCATCATCCCATAATCGGGCGGTGGAATAATAGGGAGAACCTTGGTCTTCATACAACTGTTTAATTTTATCGTATTCGGCTTGTTTTTCTTTATCATCCCAATCGATGCCACGTTTATCCATACCATCTTGCTTGATGGTGGTTAAAACACTGGCGGCTTGTTCACCACCCATAACGGAGATTCGGGCATTGGGCCACATCCATAAAAAGCGTCCACCATAAGCACGTCCATTCATGGCGTAATTTCCTGCACCAAATGAGCCACCAATAACAACGGTGTATTTGGGCACGGATGCACAGGCAACAGCTGTCACCATTTTTGCGCCATTTTTGGCAATACCATTGTGTTCGTATTCTTTACCGACCATAAATCCCGTAATGTTTTGCAAAAAAACTAAAGGAATATTACGCTGACAACACAGTTCAACAAAGTGTGCGCCCTTAAGAGCCGATTCTGAAAATAAGATTCCGTTGTTAGCAATAATGCCAACAGGATTACCGTGAATATGAGCAAATCCAGTGATCAACGTCGTTCCGTATTTGGCTTTAAACTCTTGAAATTCTGAAGCATCAACAATACGCGCAATTATCTGACGAATATCATAAGGCGTGCGTGTGCTTTGCGGAACAATTCCGTACAATTCTTTTTCATTATAAAGCGGTGGTTTTGTTTCTTGTTTTTGCAACCAATCCTGTGGTTTTCGATTAAAATATTTAGCAATATCTCGGGTAATTTCTAAAGCATGTTCGTCATTTTCAGCAAAGTGGTCGGTCACGCCCGAAATAGATGAATGCACTTCCGCTCCACCTAATGTTTCGGCATCAACTATTTCACCCGTTGCAGCCTTGACCAATGGTGGTCCACCAAGAAAAATCGTGCCTTGTTCTTTGACAATGACCGCTTCATCACACATGGCAGGCACATAAGCACCACCAGCGGTACATGACCCCATAACCACAGCTATTTGTGGGATATTTTTTGCCGATAATTGCGCTTGGTTATAAAAAATCCGTCCAAAATGTTCTTTATCGGGGAAAACTTCATCTTGCAAAGGCAAAAAGGCTCCGCCTGAGTCCACAAGATAAATGCAGGGCAAATGATTTTCTAAAGCGATTTCTTGAGCGCGAAGGTGTTTTTTCACCGTTAATGGAAAGTAAGTCCCGCCTTTGACCGTGGCATCATTGGCAACAATAACCACATTTTGCCCGTGTATCACTCCAATTCCAGTGACAACACCTGCTGCTGGTGCTGCATCTTTATACATACCATTGGCAGCTAAAGCAGAGAGTTCTAAAAAAGGACTGCCTTTGTCGATAAGCGCATGAATACGATCACGTACAAGAAGTTTGCCACGTGATTCATGCCGTTCTCTGGACTTTTGCGAACCACCAAGTGAAATGCTATGGGTTATATCGCGTAAATCCTCCACTAATCCATGCATAAACTGGTAATTATCATGAAATTCCGCAGATTCAGTATTAATTGTATTTTTAATAATTGTCATTTGGCAATTATATCATGCGTTAAATTCAAATGTAACCATCCATGGCACCAACAAATCAAACCAAATATTTTAGTCTTAGGTAAGCCTTTAATATACTTCTGTTTTAGGCTTTTGCAGTATTTTTTCAGATTATTTACGGTATTGATGACTTTTAGATCCATTTAGTCCTTATGGTAATTTAAAAAAACGAAGTCAATCTGGTAAGTGGGATTTATCCCACTCTAATTCTAGTTTAAAACACCTTTCACGCTTGGAGACCTAGCCCGAATATTTCATAGGAGAATGGAGTTTAAAGGAAAAATAGCGAAATAGGTTGCATAAATATCACTATATACCTAGTTATTCATAGGTTTTAGTGATATTTGTGCAAGATATGAAGCTAGTTTTTCTTTAAAGCCATTTGTACAAAGTGTAACCGTAACAATGTTGAG
>CAMZLQ010000016.1 GCA_947311585.1 uncultured Alcanivoracaceae bacterium
AATAATCATGCAAAACGCGTATAGTTGGCAAATTGCTTTGCAAACACTCAAAACCATGCCCAATAAAACTTGAAACCATTACTTGACTAACCTGAAAGTCTTTTAAAATCCGATTAAAAATTAAATTGTATTCAGGGTGTTCAATGGCAATAGAGTCAATCGGTGATTGCATTTCATATTCTCGAAGGGCAATACCGTCACATTGATGGTAATGAAGACTGAGTGATTCACCGTATCTTTGTCGATACAACTCACCATTAGACCGTAAAATAATGTGGTGGAAGTCCTTCTCATGTTTGGCGTAATCATTAATCCATTGGTGAACGCCACCACCCCAATTCATGGTAATATGCAACATCACTGGTTTGCCGTCAAGAAGCGGATACCCCAATTGCTTCCTTTTGAGTAAAAATGGCTTTATGCGCCAATGTAAATTAACCAAGCCATGAGCGGGCAGTTTGACTTGGTTACCTATGTCTATTGGTTTGGTTAATTTAATTGTTGTTTCTTGGTTGTGCGTTTGTACCACTAAATTTGTGCAAGCAAGCTTAGGTGTTTGGGTGATTTTGTCTAAAAGAGTGCTGCTTTTCAAGGCAAAACACGCCTGATTTAATTGCGAGGTGAAAAATGTCGAAGGTGTTTGCAAATTGTAAATTAGTTGATCAAAATCATGCAGACTCCCAATAAATTCATCGGATTGCTCTAATGGCGAGAGTTCAAAGAAATGACAACTTAATGCTGAACAAATTAAATTTTCTTTTTGTTCAAGGGGTTTTATTAAACGCTCCAACCAAAATTCAGGCAATACAGCCTTGGCATTGACAATGACTACTGGTGCAGAAGAGTTGATGCATACCTGCTGAATCTTTTGGTAAAAAGCATTACCTAAAAGAGGTTCTTCAAATAAATGCAAATCAACTTTTTTCTTGCTGTTTATGTCAAAAACTTGGGCTTTATTATGGTTGTAAACGATTAAATAAGGAATATTCTTCATGTGCGCATTATAGCAAAACAATTAAAAAAGATGGATAATATCTAACGCTTCTATTTTTGCATTGGTTACAATATTAACCCTGCGGTATAATACAACGATGAAAAAACAAAAAACAAAACCTTTAGAATTTACTGGAGAACGTTTTACCCCAGAGTGTGTGCGAGAAATTTGGTACGAACATTACCACCGTTATGCCTTTGCCCAAAACTTAGTGGCAGGTAAAAACGTATTGGATATTGCCTCAGGCGAAGGTTACGGCAGCGCAATTTTAGCAAATAAAGCCCGAAGTGTTATTGGAATGGATATAGATTCAGCCAGTATTGCCCATGCACAAAATAAATACCAACACCAAAACTTGCATTACCAGCAAGCCTCGTGCCTTGATATTCCAATGGATAATGAATCAATTGATGTTATTGTTTCTTTTGAAACATTGGAGCATTTAGCCGAACACGAACAAATGCTTGCCGAATTTAACCGCGTACTAAAAACAGATGGAATCTTGCTTATTTCAACACCCGATAAAAAGCACTATTCCGATGCCACAGGCTTTTGCAACGAATACCACGTCAAAGAGTTATACAAACAAGAGTTTAAAGAGTTGTTAGATAAGCACTGGCAACAGCAAATATGGTACGCACAAGCCTTATCATTTAATTCACTAATGCAAAAGTTGGATAAGCAATCAAAAACTTATTCATCGGATGTATTGCAAGACAACCAATTATTAAACGAACAACAATTAATCAAGTCGATGTACTACATAGTTATAGCTAGCAAACAAAAAGCAAACTTACCAACCCTACCTGACTTGCACCTTTTTGCTGACACGCAACAATCAGTTTACCAGCACTACAATCAATCCATAAAGAATGAAATCGCCTACGGTAAAGAACTCATGATGTACCGCGAAAAATTCAAGCGATTGTTATCGATTCCTTTTATTGGTAAGGTTATTAAGTTTTTTGATAAATGATTTCTAATAAACAGTCATATTTATCATTCTTGCATGAAATATTCAAACTAGAAAATGGCAAGGAAATAAAAAAACCGCACTCAGTGCGGTTTTTAGGCTTAAGAAGGAACTTATTAAGCGGCTTTTATTTTGGATATTTTTGACTTTTTAATCACTTTTGTGCGGTCAAAAGCATCAAATTCAAAATCATCAACATTAATCACATCCATCACTTGTGCGCGAACAACCTTAAGCTTGTCGTGCTCATCTTGACTGATAATGCCTTTGGCTAAAGCTTGAGCAAGGTTTTCATCAGGAGATATGGCACTGATTTCACCTGCTTTCAAAGCTTTGAGGATTCGACGTTCTAATGGTTCTGTTTCGATAACTTTCTTTAAGGTCTCATTCATTTGCGCCACGATGTTTGAATCTGTGACTTGTTTGTCGATGCCATCGGTTAAGCGAGCACGAGTTTCATTTGGGTTTAAAATCAAACTTGCTGCTTTGTGACCCAATCTGTCGCCTGCTGGTAACTCATGGTTTCCAAAAGGTAGCACCAATCGTCTTAAGATAAACCCAACCACTTTGCTTGGGTAGTTGTAGGTTAATAATTTTAAGGCTTGTTCGATTTTATAAAAATGTTGGTGTAATGACCAAGCAACCAAGGCTTGGTCGGCTTTTTGTGAGCCTTGGTCTCGGTAACGTTTGAGTACCGCTGATGCCATGTATAAATGACTTAAAACATCACCTAAACGAGCCGAGGTTTTTTCTTTTTTCTTAAGTGCTCCACCGAGTGTCAGCATAGATACATCGGCAGCCAAACCAAAGGCAGCACTGTAGCGTGTGATTCGAGCGTAAAACTTTTTACTAAAGTTATCCGACGGGGCTTTTTCTAAACGCCACAAACCTAAACCCATAAAGAACGAACGAACCGCATTACTGAAGCTATAACCGATGTGTTTGAATAGTATTTCATCAAACTTAACGAGGCGAGTATCGGCATCCTCAATATTTGCCGCTTCCATTTCTTTAAGCACATAAGGGTGGCAACGAATGGCTCCT
>CAMZLQ010000017.1 GCA_947311585.1 uncultured Alcanivoracaceae bacterium
CACCAACACCTTCTTGTTAAGGCTCTACGGCATCGGGCAAAACACGGCAGCCTTTTGTTCTGGTGAAGGTTGTTTGATTCAAATTGACCAAGAAGTGTTGATTAACCACAACTCAACAATGTTATCTAACCCCTTGCGGAGGGTCGCCTTTATTGATGACAAATGGGTTGTCGAAACGCATGCGGAGCAGATGTGGTTTAATCGATCAGGGGAAATGCTGCAACGTTTTGATGACTTTGAGCCATCGCCATTAAAACCACAGGAAATTAAGTGGCTTAAAGTATCCGCTGACAACGGCTTAATCACGCAAACCTTAAGCGAAGTGAGTGACTCTTATTTGTCCGTGGCACAGGTGGTTTTTGATTTGCATGCTGGGATTACATCTCCATCCATCCTCAATGATTTTGCTGCCCTTGCGCTCATTTTCTTATCGTTATCTGGGTTGGTTATTTATTTTCGCAAAAAAAGGCATTAATTTTCTTATTATTCAGCCAACTTAAAATATATAATTTGCGTCGATTTTACTTCTACTGCTTTCCCTTTTTTATATCGTGGTTTAAATTTATATTTCAAAATTGCTTGAATGGCTTCTTTATCAAAAATGCCCTTGGGATCCGAGTCTATTACAACAGGGGATTCAACAATGCCAGTTTTGTTTATTGTGAATTGAACCATCACCCAACCTTTTGGAATAGCACTGTTTTTTACATTTATCGTTTGCCGTTTATTTCCACAACTTGCCAAGAATACTAATATGAAAGTAAGGTAAAGTATCGTTTTTCTCATTTCTTTTGATTTATTCATAATATCCAAATCCCGATATAGAAAACACGATTATAACACAACCCCTTAGCACGCCTAGCAAACCAAGAAAATATCTTATCACCAATGATACAATGCCATAGTGTCATTTTTTACTATTTTCCAATACAAAAGGAGGAAAAAATTTCTCCAAGTAAATCATCGCTAGAAAAATCTCCAGTTATTTGGCTGAGGTGTTCTTGGGCTTGGCGCAAGTCTTCAGCAACCAGCTCTCCTGCTTGATTGTTAAGAAAGTTGTGCTCGGCTATTGCAATATTTTCCACTGTTTTTTGCAGTTGTGTTATGTGACGCGCACGTGCAGAAAAACTGCTTTCTATATCGCCTTGTGAATTTATCATGTGCAGTATTTTGTTTTCTAACTCTTCAAACCCTTGTTTTGTTTTTGCCGATAAAACAACCTCATTATCTTCTGGATTTTGCTTATTTGTTATTAAATCCACTTTGTTGTAAACCGTGATTTTGCGCTTACTAAAGGGTAAATCAGCGAGGTTTTGTTTTTGTTTTTCAACATCTTGTGAGCTATCAATTACCTGTAGAATGATATCGGCTTGTTTGAGTATTTGTTTGGCTCTTTTAATCCCTTCTTGTTCAACTTTGTCTTCGGTGATATGAATGCCTGCGGTATCAATTATCAATACAGGGATGCCATGAATATTGATGTTTTCTTTAACCACATCACGAGTGGTGCCAGCAACATCTGACACAATAGCGGTTTCATTGCGGGTAAATAGGTTTAATAAGGATGACTTGCCGACGTTGGGTTGTCCAACAATGCCTATCATAACGCCTTTATTGAGCAACTCGCCTTGTTGCGCTTTTGCCAGTAAGTCCTGCAAACTTTGGTGCAAATCTTGCATTTTTTGTTGTTGGGCAATGTCGGCTAAAAAATCGATTTCTTCTTCTGGAAAATCAATCGCAGCTTCTATCCAAACCCGCAAAGCAATAAGCTTTTTAAGTATTTCGGACACCTTGTTTGAAAAATCACCTTGCAATGAACGCTGAGCAGCAATGGCTGCCTGTTCGGTGCTTGATGAAATTAAATCGGCAATGGCTTCGGCTTGAACTAAGTCAATTTTATCATTAAGAAACGCCCGTTGCGAAAACTCTCCTGCTTGTGCTTGTCTGGCACCACAGGCTAGAACTGCCTGCAATAACATATTCATCACCACAGGCCCTCCATGTCCTTGTAATTCAATAACATCTTCGCCCGTAAAAGAGTGAGGGTTTGGAAAAAAAAGGACGATGCCTTCGTCTATTAATTGCTTGTTGTGTTTAAATTGAGCAAACAAGGCTTGGCGGGGTTTTGGCACTTTATGGCAAAGTTTTGTGCAGATCTCTAAAGATTTATCCCCTGAGATTCGAATAATACCAACGCCGCCCACACCTGGTGCGGTTGCTATGGCGGCGATGGTATCGTGTTGCTTCATGTTTTTATATTATTCCTTAGCCCTTTGCATCTATTCTCTTGGTAATTATCCATTGTTGTAACAAAGACAATGAGCTGTTTACTGCCCAATAAAGAACCAAACCAGAAGGGAAGAATG
The DNA here is from genome assembly GCA_947311585.1 of uncultured Alcanivoracaceae bacterium. GTDB lineage: Bacteria > Pseudomonadota > Gammaproteobacteria > Xanthomonadales > Marinicellaceae > NORP309. The sequence continues at coordinate 2,367 of CAMZLQ010000017.1, forward strand.
CAAACATAATTGAAAAGCCCAGAGGCATAAACTTCATTATCTTCGCCTGCATTGGATCCATACCAGGTGTTGGTGATAATTTTTGCGTAAAGTACATGGCCGCGGCATTTATTGCTGGCAAAATATAAAATGGATCCGGGGAGCTCAAGTCTTGTAGCCACAACATAAAGGGTGCTTGGCGTAACTCTACGGACTCTTGTAAAACCCAATACAGTGAGATAAACACGGGTATTTGTATCAACATAGGTAAGCAACCACCCATTGGGTTAACTTTTTCCTTTTTGTATAAGCCCATCATTTCTTCATTAAATTTCTGCTTATTGTCTTTATGTCTTTCTTTTAATGTTTTGATGCGCGGTTGTAATTTGCGCATGCGTGCCATTGAGTTGTATTGTTTTTCTGTTAGTTTAAAGAACAACAACTTAATCAGAATTGTTAATAGAATTATTGACCAACCCCAGTTTTGAACAATGTTATGTATGTGATTTAACACCCAAAACAAAGGCTTTGAAATGGCGGTAAACATACCATAATCAACCGTTAAATCTAATCCTTTGGCAATTTTTGGCAATTTTTCTTGTATTTTAGGCCCAATATATAATTTTGTTTTTATCTCTGAAGTAGCTCCCGATGCTACCGTTTTAAAACCTGATGTTGCTCTTATAAGATAAGGTGTTTCAGCGTTTGGCAAATATTTACTAATAATGTCTGATTTTTCATCTAGCAAGATAAAGCTTGAGAAAAAATAATGCTGCACCATAGATATCCATGCTTCACTATTGACCGTAACATTTATTTTATCTTCTTCAAAATCAGCAAAAGCCAGTTGCGTTAAACCTTCCTCTGGCTCAAAGTATGCTGCTCCTTTAAATGATATTCTTCCTGGATCATTAAAAGATGGCTCTTTATTTAACCATGGATTTGTTCTTTGTAATTGTTTGTACTGCTGCCCTTGCCAACTTGCAACACTTTGGTTGTTAATGGTGTCTGTTAATGTTATTAAATAGTCATCCGCTGAAACATGGTATGTTTTAATTACCTTAATTCCATTTTTTTTAATGGTTAATGGAATATCTACTTCGCCCGATGTGACATTGTAGTTTGTTTTTAGTGTATTATAAACATCAGTATGAATAAAGCTTTGTTGCGCACTCAACAAACCAGATTGCGCATAATAATTTGTTCCAGGGTCTCGATTTAACAATACAATGTTTTCTTTTGAATGTTTTTTTATTGGGTATTTTAAAAGTTCAGCATAAACAATTGAGCCTCCCACCGTATCAATCTCAAGCTTTAATACATTGGTTGTCACTGTTATGATTTGACCTGACTTTCTTTGCTCAATTTTTTGTTGTGGCAGTATTTCTGCTGGAACTTGCGTACTAGCTACCTGAGGAATATCCGCTGAAGTCTCTGCATTTGAGCGATTGATATTAGTATTATCTAATTGTGTAGCCAATGAATTTTGAGCTGGTGTTTTTTGTTCGGCTTCAGTTTTTGGACCGTAATCCAATTGCCATTGCGAATATAAAAGAAAGCCTAAAAAGAATAGTGCGATAAGCAGCAAGTTTTTTGGGTTGTTCATTTACTTTTCCTAATTTTGTTAATTCTGGATTCTGCTTGATTCCATAAATTATTGATTGAACTAAAGAGGTCTTTGTTGGTTTTTTTTGAAGCCACAGGTCTTGCCAAAAGGACAAAGTCACAATTGACTGAAAATTCATGGTTTCTAAAGGACTCTCGAATGATTCGCTTGATGCGATTGCGCACAACCGCACGCTTATCAACTTTCTTGGAAATTACTAAACCCAAGCGAGAATACGGTTTTTTAGTTTTATGGATTAATACTAGAAAATTAGCATCAGAAACTTTGACTGACTTATTAAATACCGCATTATAGTCTGTTTTATTTAACAGTCTTGCTTGTTTTGGTAAGCCAGCCAACGTGTCTTTCTTATTTTCTTAATGTTTAACTGTGAGTTGGTGTCTGCCTTTTGCGCGTCTTGCGTTAATTACAGCTCTACCGCCTTTAGTTTTCATGCGTGCTCTAAACCCATGTGTTCTGGCACGTTTTAAATTACTTGGTTGAAAAGTTCTTTTCATGTTACACCTTGTTACTGTTTATTTTGAATTCAAATGTTTTTAAAATCCCCAACTTAAAGTAGTGGATTAAAAAAGGTTGGCTAGGATACTCATTTTGAATGTTTTTTTCAACTATTTTGTTATTTTCAAGCACTAATTAACTCATTATTTAGTGCTTTGCGTATAATATCCTTCTTTTTTTGATGGTTATTACAATCTACGCATGATTTGGAGCAAGTGTTTAAAACGATTGGAGTCTGATATTGATGCCTCTGATATTAATATGTGGCTTAAGCCTTTACAGGTTATTGAAACCACTGATAGTATCACAGTTATTGCTCCGAATGACATTGTTGTTGACAAAGTTAATAAAGATTTTTTATCTTTAATTAAACTGGCTTTAAAAGACATAAGCCCTGTGGATTACCATCTAATCGTTTCCTTACCCGTTTCTTCAAGCAAAACGCTTACTGCAAATAATGCGACTAAGCCCAATGAGTTAGTCAACAGTTTGCCATCAAATATTGATCCGCGGTTCACTTTTGATAATTTTATAGAAGGCAGCTCAAACTCAATGGCAAAAGCGGCTGCCTTACAGGTTTCACAAGAATTTCTTGCTCAATTTAACCCTTTATTGATGTATGGAAGTACGGGTCTTGGAAAAACCCATCTTTTACACGCCATTGGCAATAAAATCTTAGACAACGATAAAAACGCTGTTGTCTGCTATGTTCACTCCGAACAGTTTGTTAATGGTATGATTAATGCTTTAAGAACCAACACTATTTCAGAATTTAAAAGTCAATACCGTTCTGTTACCGCCTTGCTTATTGATGACATTCAGTTTTTTGCTGGAAAGAACCGTACTCAAGAAGAGTTTTTTCACACCTTTAACTCCTTACTAGAGTTAAAACAACGCGTTATTATCACCTGTGATAAATTTCCTAAAGAAGTTAACGGTTTAGAATCGCGACTAAAATCACGCTTAGGGTGGGGCTTAAGTGTTTGTATTGATCCACCAGATTTTGAAACCCGGGTTGCTATTCTTCAAAAAAAGGCGATACAAAGCGGCTATATTTTAAATGATGATGTTGCCTATTATATTGCTAAAAAAATAAAATCTAATGTCAGAGAACTTGAAGGAGCCTTAAATACATTGTGGGCAAATGCCAGCTTTATGCATGTTGACATTACCCTTGAGTTTACCAAGAAAACACTCAAAGAACTCTTCAATGTTCATCACCGGCATGTTACTATTGAAAATATACAGAAACAAACGGCAAACTATTACAATATAAGAACATCAGATTTACTCTCTAAAAAGAGAACGCGTTCTTTGGCAAGGCCTCGCCAAATGGCGATGTTTTTAGCTAAGGAGCTTACTGATAAAAGTTTGCCTGAAATTGGTGAAGCATTTGGTGGAAGAGACCATACTACTGTATTATACGCGCATAAGAAAATTATACAGTTGTTTGATGAAATTCCTGAATTTTTAGAGGATAAACAAAAACTCATTAATTTACTAACGGCATAAAACAAGCTGTTAGTAACTTGTTAGTAAAACAATAAATTAAAAATTTATAAAAGTTATCCACAGCCTACTAACAACAAGTTTATAATTACTATATTGTTTAAAATCAACAACTTAGTATAGATATACAGGACTTTTACTTTAACTATTACTACTATTTTTATATATATATGATATTTAATATACAACGCGAAACTTTATTACACCCTCTTTCAGAAATTAATGGGGTTGTTGAAAAGAAACAAACACTGGCAATATTAGGTAATTTTTATCTAAAGGCTAAAAATGGTGTTCTTTCTATTACTGCCAGCGATTCTGAAGTCGAAATGATTGCTTCTTGTCATGCAGAAATTATAGAAGAAGGAGAAATTACTGTTCCTGCTCGTAAGTTTTTTGATATTTGTCGAGCATTAAGCGATGGTTCTGTTTTAAACTTTCATGAAGAGGAAAATAAATGCATTATTCAAGCAGGTAAGAGTAAATTTTCATTAGCAACTCTTCCTGCTAAAGAATATCCTTTAATAGAAAATATTGAAACTTATGATTCTTTAAGTCTTGAAGTATCGAAATTAAAAAAGCTGCTCACTCAAACCTCTTTTTGTATGGCAGTACAAGATGTTAGGTATTTTTTAAATGGATTATTGTTTGAAATTAATGATAATAAAATTATTTGTGTTGCTGCCGATGGGCATAGGCTGTCTTTATCTGAGACTGATTTTAATAACAGTGACAACGTAAATAAACAAATATTAATTCCACGAAAGGGAATATTAGAATTACAAAAGCTTATTCGCGACAAGGAAAACTCGATTCAAATTAATGTGGGAAAAAACCACGTGAATTTTATTTGTGAAAACACCAGTCTAACTTCTAAACTCATTGATGGTAATTTTCCAGACTACCAAACAGTTATTCCTCTAAATATGGAAAAGACACTTACAACCAATAAGCTTTTATTAAAGTCAGCGTTGCAACGCGTTGCTATTTTATCTAATGAGCAATACAAAGGCGTTAAGTTTAATATTACTCACGACACCTTAAAAATTGTTGGCCATAATCCAGAACAAGAACAAGCTGAAGAAGTTATAGAAATAGCCTCTGATATTGAAGAAATCAAAACAGGATTTAACGTGACTTATTTAATTGATGCACTTAATGCTATTGAAGGCGAAGAAATAATGTTTAATTTTAAAGACGCTTTAAGCAGTTGTCTTATAAAGCACCCACAAGATAATAGCTGCCGACTAGTTGTTATGCCTATTCGCATTTAGTTATAGACTGATTTAATGTGTTTATTAATAAGTTAAAAATCACTAACTTCAGAATACTTCAAGAAAAAGAGTTTAACTTCACTCAAAAAATAAATATTTTCCATGGCAATAACGGCACTGGTAAAACAAGTATTCTAGAAGCAATCCACTATTTGTCTACTGGTAAATCATTTAGAAAATGCAGTTTTAAAAGTTTAATTAATATTAAATTTAAACACCTAAATGTTTTTGTTGAACTCAATAAAAATGATTTAACAAATACCGTTTCAATTAACAAATCAAAGAATGGTTTGTGGAAAGCTAGATATAACAATAACGCAATAAAAAAACAATCTCAAATATCAAATTTAATCCCTGTCGTTAGTATTGATCCAGAAGTTTATAGGTTAGTGGATTTAGGACCTATAAACAGGAGAAATTTTTTAGATTGGTTGGTGTTTCACGTGAAACATGATTATTTGAATTTGTGGAAAAAAGTCCAGAAATGCACAAAACAACTCAATTCATTATACAAAGGTAAGGCAAACACTCAAGAAATAGATTTGTGGGAGGGTAGTTTTATTGAATTTTCTGAACAGTTGAATAAGGTTCGAGAGGTGTTTTATAAAGAAATGCAACCGATTATACAGTCTTTAACAAAACATATGCAGGGTGATATTGATAATTTGGAACTGGATTACTATAAAGGCTGGTCTGATTTGTTAACACTTAAAGAACAATTAATTAAAGACCGTAAAAGGAATTTATTATATGGACAACTGCAACACGGGCCGCACAAAATGGATATTAAAATTAATGTTTTAAACAACCCTGCATCACAAGTTTTATCACGAGGACAAAAGAAAGTTTTGTCTTTGACTTTTTACATGGCGTACATCCAACTATTGTTAAATTACGAAATAAAACCCATTGTTTGTTTGGATGATTTGGATGCGGAATTAGACGATAACAAACTTTCTAAAGTGAGTGAGTTTTTCATAGACTCAAACTTACAACTCTTTATTACAACTGTTTTAATTGAAAAAGTAAAAAAATTTTTTCCACAAGCTCAAACGTTTCACGTGAAACATTGATGTAATTATTTAAAGATAATTATTAACTAAAGCAGTCTGCCTTAATGCCTTTGAGTAAGCGAGGTATTTCTGTTATAATGTGCGATTGATTTTAAACGAGAATTTCGATATGACCGAAACTTATGATTCCTCCAATATTAAGGTTTTAAAAGGCTTAGACGCAGTCAGAAAAAGACCTGGAATGTATATTGGTGACACCGATGATGGAACTGGCTTGCACCACATGGTGTTTGAAGTGGTTGATAATGCCATTGATGAGGCACTAGCAGGCCATTGTGATGATATACAAGTAAAGATTCATTCTGACGGCTCTGTAAGTGTTTCAGACAATGGTCGTGGCATACCTGTGGATATTCATGAGGAAGAAGGCGTTTCTGCTGCTGAAGTGATTATGACAGTCCTTCATGCTGGTGGTAAGTTTGATGATAACTCTTATAAAGTTTCTGGTGGCTTACACGGTGTTGGGGTTTCTGTTGTAAATGCATTATCAACGAGATTGATATTAACCATTAGGCGAAATGGTAAAGAGTATAAGCAAGAATATGCCAAGGGTGTTCCAGTTGAACCATTAAAGGAAATTGGAAAAACCGATGACAAAGGAACGACATTGCAATTTTACCCATCCGCGGAAACTTTTTCAGATGTTTTATTTCATTATAAAATATTAGCTAAAAGGTTAAGAGAATTATCCTTTTTAAATTCAGGTGTGCGCATCGAGTTAACGGATGAGCGCGATGGACAAAATGACGTGTTTGCTTATGAAGGCGGAATTTCTTCTTTTGTGGAACACATAGGTCGTAGAAAAACACCAATTCAACCATCAATTATTCACTTTACCTCTGATGATGGTGAAGGCACTAGCGTTGAAGTGGCAATGCAATGGTCGGACTCATATCAAGAAAATGTCTATTGTTTTACTAATAATATTCCACAAAAAGACGGTGGTGCTCATTTGGCGGGTTTTCGGGGAGCATTAACACGAACAATAAACAATTACCTTGCCCGCAACAACACCAAAAAAGGCCTATCAGCTGCTTCTGGGGACGACTGTAGAGAAGGCTTGATTGCGGTAATATCGGTCAAAACTCCAGACCCAAAATTTTCATCGCAAACAAAAGATAAACTTGTATCTTCTGAAATAAGAGCAATTGTTGAAGGAGGGGTTGGAGAAAAGCTTAGTGAGTTCTTTTTAGAAAACCCACAAGAAGCAAAAATCGTAACAGAAAAGGTGCTTGATGCTTCTCGTGCCAGAGAGGCTGCTCGAAAAGCCCGAGAAATGACTCGTCGTAAAGGTGCACTAGATATTGCGGGCCTACCAGGAAAATTGGCAGATTGTCAGGAAAAAGACCCTGCATTATCTGAAATATTCTTAGTGGAGGGAGATTCTGCAGGAGGATCGGCAAAACAAGGAAGAAACAGAAAGTCACAAGCAATCTTACCTTTAAAAGGAAAAATATTAAATGTAGAAAAAGCACGCTTCGATAAAATGTTGCAATCAGCAGAAGTCGGAACATTAATTACAGCTTTGGGTTGTGGAATAGGCAAAGATGATTTTGATGCAGATAAACTGCGTTACCATAAAGTCATTATTATGACCGATGCCGATGTCGATGGATCTCATATTCGAACGCTGTTATTAACTTTCTTCTTTAGACAAACACCAGAATTAATTGAGAGAGGTCATATTTATATTGGTCAACCACCCTTATATAAAGTTAAACACGGAAAACAAGAGCATTACCTCAAAGACGATGAAGAAATGAACAATTATCTTTTAGCTCGAGCACTTGAGAAAACAGAGCTTTTTTATCAAAAAGACACACCGCCACTGGTTGGGCTAGGCTTGGAAAAATTAATTAAACAACATTTAGCCGTGCAAGATGTTATAAAGAAACTTTCCATTATTTACAGCAATAAAGTTTTGAATTTATTGCTAAGTTTGCCAGTTGTTTCACGTGAAACATTGGAAAACGAAAAATCTTTGCAGCAATGGTGTGAAATCGCGCAAAAAGAACTAAATAAAGAAGTCAAAGCAGGAGTTTCGTGGGAGGTTAAGAAATCTAATGGCATAGAAGGAATTGACTTTATTCAAAATGCCAATGGTTTGGTTAATAAAACCGCATTGAACAATGCTTTTTTTGAATCATCTGATTATCAAGCAATCGCTGATTTAAATTCACAAACAAAAGATATGATTACATCGGATTCGTATATAAGAAAAGGTGAAAAAACATTTGAAATCAAAGACTTAGATGATGGAATGAAGCAATTGTTTAGTATGGCAAAAAAAGGATTGGCAATCAGTCGATTCAAAGGTTTGGGTGAGATGAACCCAGAACAATTATGGGAAACAACTATGGATCCTGAAACACGTCGATTACTTCAAGTGACGATAGAGGATGCCATTGGAGCAGATGAAGTCTTTTCTACGCTTATGGGTGATGTGGTTGAACCACGCAGAGAGTTTATTGAACAAAATGCCTTACACGCAACAAATTTGGATGTCTAAAAATAAAATGAATGAACAAACAAAACAAACGATAGAGAACCTCGTAAAAAACAACAATTGTGTGTTATTTATGAAAGGAACACCTGAAAACCCTCAATGTGGCTTTTCAAGCAATACCGTTGGGATATTAAAAGAGTTAGTCGGCAATGACTTTGCCTCAAGCAATGTACTCGAGAATCAAGAGATTAGAGAAGGCATTAAAGAATATGGAAATTGGCCCACCATTCCGCAGTTGTATATTGGCGGTGAATTGGTAGGAGGTAATGACATAGTTACCGAAATGTTTAATACGGGTGAATTGCAAACGATGTTGGGCTTAAAACAGCCCGAAAGGACTCCTGCAAAGATTACTATTTCCGACAAGGCACAAGAAAACATCAAAGTAGGAACACAAAACATGGGAAACAACGTCCTTAAACTTTCAATTGATAGCCAATTTAATACGCGGTTTTCTATTGAAGAACCCAAAAGTTATGAAATTGTTTCTGAGGCAGGCGATATAAAAATATACATGGATGTGGGAACGGCGAAACGCGCCGATGGTATTTCAATTGATTGGGTTGAAGACTTACAAGGTGCTGGGCTTGTTATAAACAACCCAAACCAACCCAAACCGGTGAATCAATTATTGTGTACAGACTTAAAAAAAGGCATTGATGAAGGGAAGTATAAACACATTTATGATGTTCGTTCAGAAGCCCAATTTATGGCGCAAACAATACCTGGCGCAAAACGATTGGATAAAAGCAACATGCAATTAATTGAAACATTACCAAAAGAAACGCCACTTGTTTTTGTTTGCACCTCAGGGGCGACATCGCAAGGGGCTTGTGACTATTTCCATAAAAAAGGATTTACAGACGTTAACAATTTAGTCGGTGGTGTTTTGGCATACCACAGTTAAACGCTAAACTTAATGAAAAAAAAGAGTCATAAAATAGTTAGTTTAATAGCACTGTTAATCAGTGCATATTTTGCTAATAACTATGTTCAGGAAAATAATAACCCTGTTAGTTATCGCGAAGAAACTCAAGCAAAGCTTACAAGCAATAAGCAACTAGAGAGTTTAATAAAAAAGCGTCAATCAAACACGATAATTACACTTGAGGCAATAGTGATTAATATTTTATCCGATGATAATAAAGGGGATAGACACCAAAAGTTAATAATAAAAAGTGGTAAAAACACGCTATTATTGGCTCATAATATTGATATTGCTCCACGTGTTCCTGTAAAAAAAGGAGACAGTATAAAAGTCAGAGGGGAATACGAATGGAACGCAAAGGGAGGTGTGATTCATTGGACACACAGAAGCACAAATAGCCATGCTAATGGTTGGATTATACACAACAAGAAAAAGTATCAGTGATGAAAACTATTTGGAAACAAGAACCACAACTCTTTTCCCTTAATAAAAACAGGACGGCGGGATTAACCGATGAGTTGGAAATAATAATAACAGGCAGAGGGAAAAACTGGTTATCAGCAGAAATGCCAGTAAAAGATAAACATAAACAACCCTTTGGTATTGTTCATGGTGGCGCAACCGCAACTTTGGCAGAAACCGTTGCAAGTATTGCGGGTTGGCTTTGTGTTGATCACAAAAAACAAGCAACGGTGGGTTTAGAGTTAAACATTAACCATTTAAAAGCCGTCAAACAAGGGCGTTTAACCGCAATTTCAAAAGCGATTCATGTTGGAAGAAAAACACAGGTGTGGCAAATAGATATTTACAACCAACAGTTTAAGCAAGTTTCCACAGCACGCCTAACTGTAGCAGTAATAGACAGAATCTAATGCCTTTAATTCGTTTTGTCTTTCGTTTCATTCTTTTTGTTGTGTCAGTAGTAATTGTATTGCCGTTAGTTTTGTTGTTAATAACCATAGCTCAAAAGAAAGATAACAGAAAATTTAATAAAAAAGTCGTTAATTATTGGTCAAAACTATTGTGTTATGTTTGTGGATTAAAGATAAAACAAAAAGGGAAAATCCAAAAAAATCCAGTATTAATCGTTGCAAACCACATAAGTTGGATAGACATACCTGTTATTCATTGTTATAAGCTAGTTGGGTATGTTGCTAAATCGGAAATAGAAAAATGGCCTTTTTTGGGACTTGTAGCACGGTGCGGTGAATCGTTGTTTATTAAAAGAGGCGAGCAAGAATCAAGAAAAAAAGTGCTGGAATCAATTAAACAACGCTTAACCTCAAATCGCTCAATCGCAGTGTTTCCAGAAGGCAAAGCAACAAACGGTGAATATCTGGGACGCTTTCATCGCCAGTTGATGCATGCGGCGGTAGAAGAAAAAAAACCCATACAGGCGATTGCAATAAAATACCTCAATAAAGACGGGACAAGAAACAAAGAAATTGCCTTTAAAGACAAAGAAAATTTTATTAGAAACGTGTTTAGAATTTTAAGTTTACCTACAAGCACTGCAGAATTAACTTTTTGTGAAGTGATAGAGACATCTACTTTAACAGCCAGACAGGCCGCTTTAATTAGCCACAACCAAGTTGAAAATGAATTATTAAAAAATGCCTACATGTAAACCAAGTATAAAGCTTAAAAATAAACATCTGCAATCATTTTTGGCGAGTTCTAAGATAAGATTATTGCGTTTATTAAAATCAAATACCGTAAAGGCACTTAGTAAAAAAGTACAACTAAACTTAAAAAGCGCTGTTTTAGAAGGCTATGTGACAAAAAGAGATAAGCCTGAAAAGCTATACATTTTGCTTCATGGTTGGGAAGGATCTGCACAATCAACCTATATACAGTTGTTGGCTAATGAGTTGTATAAAAACAAAAGGGCAACAATATTTAGATTGAACTTTAGAGATCATGGAGACACACACCACTTAAATAAAGAACTGTTTCACTCGTGTCGTCTCGATGAGGTTTGTGAAGCCGTAAAAAAAATAAAAGAGCTTTACCCCTGTAAAGAAACCTATGTTTGTGGATTCTCTTTAGGTGGAAATTTTGCCATTAGGGTGGCATCTAAAGCACAAGAAAAGGCTATAAACATTACAAAGGTTTTTGCTATATCACCTCCAATTAACCCTAAAAACAGCATGTTAGCTATTGAAAAGAGCTCGCTTTATTCAAGATATTTTTTAAGAAAATGGCAAAAGTCATTAGAAAAGAAATACAAAACACACCCAGAAAACTTTGATAACAATCAATACAAAGAAATAAAGTCATTAGATAAGTTAACTGAATTATTGATTATTAAAAATACAGACTATAATACCACAGATGAATATTTTCAAGGGTATGAAATAAACACGCAAGTATTGCAAAATATAAAAGCAGAAACACATATTCTTATGGCAAAAGATGACCCGGTTATTCCGTTTAGTGATTTTGCAGGAATTGAAGGACAAAAGCATATTGTATTAAAAACAACCGATTATGGTGGGCATTGTGGGTTTATAACGAGTTGGAGAATGCATAGTTGGGTTGAGAAATATATTATTAACAACAGTTAAAAAGAGATAAAAATGAATAAAATAGAACAAGCAATGGATGATCACAAAAAAGGAAACTGGCAACAAGCAGATAATACATACGAAGAAATAATAGCAGAAGAACCAAACAATGCCGACGTGATTTATTTACTTGCGGTATCACAAATGAGCCAAAAAAGGCTTGAAGATGCTTTAATAACCATTGAAAAAGCCATTCAAATAAACCATAAAGCACCAGCTTTCTTACAATTAAAAGGGAGCATTCTTGCACGACTAGGACGCGGAGATGAGGCAGTAGATGCATTAAAAACAGCTATAGAGGAAAACCCAAACCTCTACCATGCACATGTGTCATTGGGGCATTTGTATTACCTAAAAGGAGAAACAGAAAAAGCAGAAAAACACTTTAAATCAGCTTTAAAAATTGATGAAGAAAAAATAGAAGCACAAGTCAATATGGCAAGACTATGGATAGACCAAGGGAATGTTGAAAAAGCAATAAAAACACTAAAAGAAATTGAGGAAAAACACCCAGAACAAGGCTCAATTAAAATGTTAATGGGAGAAGCGTTTTTAGAGTCGGGAGCCTATAGTTTTGCAGAAAACTATTACCAAAAAGTGTTGGCAATGCACCCAGAAAATGATTTGGCAGGGCTCTATTTAGGAATGGCAAAGATAAAAACTGGTGATTTGGAAAACGCAGAAAAACTTATAGTCGCTTATAACAATCAATACCCAAACACGCGGGAAGGAACAGCAGGCTTGGGCTTGCTGTTGTTTGCAAAAAACAAGCTAAGGCTTGCTATAGAACATTTACGAAGAGCGCTAAGCGCAGGAGTTGCACCTCTTTCATGGAAATACGCCTTTGTTGAGTCTTTGGCAAAACTAGGGCAAGCAGATGCAGCAATAAAATTTTATAAAGAAACAAAATCACCCTTAATTGATAAAACAAAAAACTACCGATTAGGGGAGTTGTATGAACTAAAAAAAGAGTTCAATAAAGCCAAGCAAAAATACAAAAAAGTTAAAAACAACCACGGCAAATACATAGCATCAATATTAGGAATAACACGGTGTTATTTGCAAGAAGAAAAGTTTGAAAAAGCTGAAAAGAAAATTAAACAAGCCTTATCCATAAGACCAGAGCATGCAGAGGCAACTTTGTTGTATATAACTGCACTTTTATATCAAGACAAAACAGAAAAGGCGTTGAAAAAATTACAAATAATTGAGTATAAAAAAATTGCTGATATTTACAAGAAAATATTTAGGTTGCAACACGGTTTAATCTTAGATAAGCTAGAAAAATACAAAAAAGCACAAAAGGTGTTTAAGGATACTTCTAAACAACAAGAAAAAGTTACACAAAAAGCTGATTTATTAACAGAACAAGAACTTAAACAAGCCCGAGAAATGGCTACTATAACAAAAGATGAACTAAAAGACCCTGTATTTATCGTGGGACTTCAAAGTACAGGACTTAATAATTTTGTAACATGGTTACACAAACAAGAAGTAATTGTTCTTAATGATAGGTTAATCTCTTTAGGGAGACCCGATGTGCTTTATTCAAAACATGAGGTATTAACTCTTGCAGAGTTTGGAGAGGAGGGAGTAAGTTTTGAACGACAAAAGTACCATAATTTAGCAAATGGTTTAAAAAGCACAGATAAAAGCGACGAGCTTTTTGCCGACTCTATGTACTTGAATATAAATCAATTAACCGCGATAAAGAAAATATTTCCTCAAGCAAAGGTTGTTCTGCTTACAAGAGATGAAAAGGACATCAAATTGAGTCAAGAAGTTTTTGGAGGTGAACCAATAACAAATAAAATATGGAATAAAGCCATTGAGCAAGTTAAGGGTTTGGGCTTAAACATTATTGAAATTGATACAGATAAATGGTTAGATAACGATAAAGACACAATGAATACGCTTGAAAAAGTATTTGAAAAAGAGCTTAAACAAACAACAGAAAACAAAACTAACTATTGGCAAAAAACCTTGTTTCCAAAGGGCCACTGGAAGAACTACAAAAAACTAATGGATAAATAACAGTGACAGAGCCAAATTTTATTCAATGGTTGGTTTTGGCAATTATTCAAGGATTAACAGAATACCTGCCGATTTCATCATCGGCGCATTTGATTTTGGCATCAAAATTGATGGGCTGGCAAGACCAAGGTTTGGTGATGGATATTGCGGCACATGGTGGCTCTTTAGTTGCGGTTTTATGGTATTTTAAGGACGAACTGGTTAAACTTTTTACAGGAAAGAACTGGTCGTTATTCAATAAATTAGCATTAGCGAGCATACCGTTGGCTATTTTTGGATATGTTTTTAAAGACTTTATAGAGAATAATTTACGATCAAATACACTGGTTTTTGCACTTTCAAGCATAATTTTTGGCCTGTTGTTGTATGTGTCCGACTTAATTCAAAAAAAGAAATCAACAAACTCAAAACACAAAGAAGTAACAATCAAACAAGCCCTTACTATCGGGTTTGCTCAAGTGTGTGCCCTAATACCAGGGGCATCGCGTTCAGGCGTTACCATGACAGCAGCTATGGGGATGGGATTTAATCGAACAAAAGCCGCAAATTTTTCCTTTTTAATGGCGATACCTGCCTTATTGATGACAACAGCTTATGGACTTTTAAAGATTATAAAAGAACCAAATGACTATAATATGTTAGGCGTTGTGGTTGTTTTTCTTGTTAGCTTTATCACATCTTTGTTATCTATAAAATTATTTTTAAAATTGATAGAACAAATCCCAATAAGTGTATTTCTTTGGTATAGAATAGCCTTGGCTGTTTTAATAATTACCCTTATATGAAAAAAATCACAATTCCTGTCCGTTTTGGAAAAATCAAAGGCTTGCACTGGGGCAAGGGCAACCCAATTAAAATACTTGCCTTACATGGCTGGTTAGACAATGCCGCTTCATTTACACAACTAGCCCCTTTGCTTGCTAATGAGGGTTATGAAGTAATCGCCATAGATTTTGCAGGGCATGGTAAGTCATCTCACAGAGCAGAAGGGCATTTTGCCCACTTTGGTGATTTTGTTATTGATGTGCATGATGTAATAGAACAACTAAACTGGCACAATTGCATACTGCTTGGTCATTCAATGGGTGCAGCAATGGCCATGATGTATAGTGCTGCTTACCCAGAGAATATAAACAAACAAATACTTATTGAAAATCTTGGTCCTGTTCCTGCTTATGAAAAGGGAAGTGCAGCAAAAAATCTAAGAGAGTCACTAAAACAATGGCGTCTACACACAACAAAACATCGACATTTTTATCCTACCATTGAAGAGGCTTTAAAAGTCCGCCAAAAAGCAACACCAATGGCGGCCGATATCTTGAGGCCAATGGTAAAAAGAGGCATCAAAAAAACCAAAAAAGGGTTCAGATTCCGCACAGACAAGCGATTACGCATGGGCAGTTTAATTCGTTTTACCGAAGAGGTCGTTAAAGACATTTTAACCAGTAAAAAACCACCAACGCAACTCATCATAGCAGAACCACTATCCTATGCATTACAGTACCCAAGTCTTAAGCTGCGCATTGAAAAACTCAATGCAGATCAAACCATAAAAATTAAAGGACACCACCACCTACACATGGATAATGCGCAAGAAGTCTTTCAAGCCATCAAGAAATTTTTAAAATGAGTCAATTAAACTTAACCCCAACAGTTTTGTTGGCGGTCATTGTTATATATTTTGCTTTGCTGTGGTTGGTGTCAATAAAAACCTCGAAAGGGGCGGATAATTTAGATTTTTTTAACGGCCACAAACAATCACCCTGGTTTGTTGTTGCTTTTGGCATGGTGGGTGCGTCGTTATCGGGCGTTACTTTTATTTCTTTACCTGGCTCTGTTTATAACAACTCTTTTTCCTATATACAAATGATAATGGGTTATGCTGCTGGCTATTTATTTATTATGTTAGTACTTTTGCCTTTATATTATCGACGCAACCTTATATCCATTTATGGTTACCTGAATCAACGTTTTGGCTTTTATTCACAGAAAACAGGCTCAGTCTTTTTTATTATTTCACGGATTATTGGCGCATCTTTTCGCCTGTATTTAATGACCATGGTTTTACATGATTTTATCTTTGTTCATTTTGGTATCCCTTTTTGGCTAACAGTATTGTTGAGTTTGTTACTGATATGGAGTTATACGGTTAAAGCCGGAATAAAAACAATTATATGGACAGATACGTTGCAAACTTTTTTTATGATTGTGGCGGTGGTGGTTGCTTTTATTAGCATAACATCCCAACTAGACATGGATTTAGGTTCAGCACTAGCGGCAATAAAAAATAGCGGCTATTCTCAAACCTTTTTCTTTGAAGGGGGGTGGTCAGATAAGTTAAACTTTTTTAAATTGTTTTTGGGAGGTGCCTTTATGGCGATTGTTATGACAGGCCTTGACCAAGACATGATGCAAAAAAACTTAAGTTGTAAAAACCTCAAAGAATCCCAAAAAAACATGCAATGGTTTTTTGTGGTATTAGTTATTGTTAACATTATGATAATGGCATTAGGCGCATTATTGTACATCTATTCTGCAAAACAAGGCATTAATTTACCACTTAATGCAGAGACTGGAAATATCATAACGGATAAAGTTTTCCCCGCTCTTGCATTAAATCACTTGCCAGCCTATCTTGGTATTGTGTTTTTAGTGGGTTTGTTGGCTGCCGCCTACTCCAGTGCTGATTCGGCTCTAACGGCGTTAACAACGTCTTTTTGTGTGGATATAATGGATAAAGTGAATACACCAAAAAAACAAAGAATGATAATCCACATAGGCTTCACTCTATTATTGTTTGCTACAATAGTAGTTTTTCGTTACTTTATGGAAGCCTCTGCCATACAAAACCTCTTTCGTTTAGCAGGGTTTACTTATGGACCGATTCTTGGTTTGTTTGCTTTTGGTTTACTGACAAAAAAAAACATCCAAGATAAATACGTGCCCATGATTGCACTATTAGCACCGACACTAACTTTCTTAATAGAAAAAAATTCAGAACAGTTGCTTGGCGGATATAAATTTGGTTTTGAGTTGCTATTACTAAATGGATTGTTGATGTATATCGGGATTTGGAGTATAAGAAAACCACAAAAAAAATTAAATATAATTAAAAAGGGGTTGTAATTATGATCTAAAAAAGATAGATTGTAACTATAGCGAAGTAGAAAGGAGTTTTCTATAAGCAGTAAAAAGAGGATTATCCCATGCCTAAGCCCAACTTAAAGTACACTATATTTGTTTTAATATTTGTTTTACAAATAAACCCCTCCGAAGCAACAATTTTAGCATCTGTCCCTGTAGATGGCTCTACAGGAGTATCAACAGTAACATCATACTCTTGGGACGCGATTGCTGGAGCAAGCAGTTATGATATAGATGTTTCAACAGACTTAACGTTTACAACAACAGTTTTATCAACAAATGTAGCAACCAATAGTCACCCAGGGCTGATTTTAAACAGCTCAACAGTATATTATTGGCGAGTTAGGGATGTAAGTGGTGCAGGGGTTGGTTCATATATCGTTTATAGTTTTGAGACAAAAGGTGGAACAGATACCGCTTGTGGCAACCCAAATGTAGCAATTCCAGATTCACCAAGCCCTGGTGTCAATAATACTATTACATTAGGAACAGGGGGCAATATCACCGATATTAACGTCTCAATAGTTACAAACCATACCTATGTAGGTGATTTGATTTTCACAATAACCCACGATACAACCGCCACTAGTGTTGTCATAATTGACAGACCTGGAAGAACAACAACTGGGTATGGTTGTTCGAGCAATAATATAGATACAACAATTGATGACGCAGGAATTTCACCCGTAGAAAACCAGTGCTCAGGGGTAGCACCAGCAATTGGAGCAGGACCATTTACACCAAACAACCCTTTGTCTGCTTTTAATACAGAAAACATATCTGGAGGTTGGACTTTAGGCGTATCAGATAATGCCAGTGCAGATTTAGGAACTTTTATTTCTTGGTGTATCATACCAACAACAGACGGCGTGGTGGCTGCGGCGGATTATAGTGACTTGGACAACAGTTATGGCGTGGCAAAACACGAAGGAGGAGGAGCCTCCAAACTAGGAACAAACTGGACTGCGGACACAAGCTTTAGTTTGGACTCTGATGTCAGTGACGATGATGGTATTGTGGCATCGGGTTTATGGTTGCCAAGCAGCACAACAGCTCAAATTAGTGCAACCTCAACAGGAGGGTATTTGGCTTGTTGGTTTGATTGGAATAACGATGGCAGTTTTGCTTCAGGAGAAAAAACAATTGCACAAACAGTGGCAACTGGCACGGTAGTCATTCCTGTGACCATACCACTAACCAGCACTTTTGGAACAGGAGGCGATAACTTTTTAGAAAGTCGATGCCGTTTTTATGCCTCCGAGCCGTTAATTAAAGCCACCGAATCCGCGACAGGATCGGCACCAACAGGCGAAGTTGAAGATAACCGCTTTTCAGCCAATGCGTTAACACCAATATCACTTATTTATACCAATAGTACGTTGCGAAATTCAGCCTTTGATGTGAACTGGACAACCACAACAGAGGTGGGAACTATCGGTTTTAACCTTTACGGCAAAGAAAAAGGCGTTTGGGTATTGTTAAACGATAAGCCAATACAAGCCAAAGGAATAAACACATCCCAGCCCAATAGCTACCACTTCAATTTACAAAACAGTGCAATGAGTGAATACAAAATTGAAGAGCTCACTCGATCAGGTATAAAACATAATTATGGACCGTATGAAATTAACAAACCCTTCGGAGAACAGCCAAACCATCAAGTAATTAATTGGCAACAACTGCATCAAGAGTCACAAGATAAACACAAATTAAGACAGCAGGAGAAGGCTGCGAGTTTTGATTTTATTAAGGTTAAAGTTAATAAAACAGGAGTTCAAAGAATTACCTATGAAAACTTACTTGCTCAAGGCGTAGATTGGCAAGGAGTTACAAGCGACCAAATCAGCTTAAGTTTTGAGTCAAATGCTGTGGCAAGACACATATCCAGTTCGGTGTTTGGAGCAGGACAATACATCGAGTTTATAGGAAAAAGCACAAAAACGCTTTACACAAAAACAAATGTTTATGAATTGGCGTTAAATCCTGCAATGGTCAAAACAACAACAAACATCAGTGCCAGTGGCTTGATAGTTGATAACGATGCTTATTATATGGCAACGGTAAAAGTGGACGACGACCGTCAATACAGTTTTGCATCCACAAGCCAAACACCGTGGTTTTACCAATCAATGTTGGCTTACACAACACCAAAGAGCTGGGATATACCTTTGAACAGTGAAAACCTCCTAACTAATGGTGTTAGTGCTAACCTAAGTTTTCGCACTTGGGGAGGAACAGATTGGCCACAACAACTCATTGATCATCATTTACAAATATCCTTTAACAACCAAGTAATAGAAGATGTCTTTGGACAAGGTTTGTCCGCTATAAATGGCAACAAATCCCTAACAAATAATCAGTTATTGACAAATAACACAGTTACCTTTACTTTGCCTGGCGACACTGGTGCGGACTATGACTTAATTCAACTGGATGAAGTTTCCTTAAACTACCCATCGGTAATAAAACTTATGGATGGCAGCATCCACTTTAAACCAATCATAGTTAATACCAGTATTTTGGATATTTTTAACAATGGTTTTGAATCAGAAGCAGTAACAGTTGCTACCACAACAACCGCAGCTCAAAAAACAGGCATAGGTTTTACGGTAAAAGGTTTAAGTAACAACCAATTGCGAGCCTATGCTTATGATGGCAATGAAGTGTATTTATTTACAGATTTAATTATAAGTGCAAGTGGTATCAACTACGATGTTGAACTGCCAGAATTAAACACCAACAGTGTAGACTATTATGTATATCAAGAAAACGCGGTAATAAACCCTGATTTAGAGTTGGCCAATACTACTGTACAAGCCCAAGGAGCGTATGATTATTTAATACTTTCGCATCCTGATTTTATCTCTGGATTAACACCTTTAATAAATTACCATCAAAATAATGGGTTGAGCGTATTAGTCACAGACATTAATGATGTCTATGCACAATACAGTCACCACAGGATAGATGCTAATGCCATTAAGTCGTATATAAAAGATGCCTATAATAACAACTCAATAAGCTATGTTTTATTGGTTGGTGGTGACAGTTACGATTATTTAGACAACTTTGGAATTGGCTCTATTAGTTATGTTCCTACGTTGTATTATAAAACAGGAGAATTAATAACTTATGCACCAGTTGATGCATTATATACTGATATTGATAAAAATTTAGTCCCTGATTTGCCAATTGGACGATTGCCAGTAAGAACCAATGCGGAGTTGCAAATAATGATAAATAAATCCATCAACTACGCTTCAAGAAGTTATGGGAAAACAGCGGTTTTTGCTACCGATAGAGAAGAATCATTTGATGTCTTTTCAGAGCAAATGATAGATACCATACCGCAAAATTGGCAAATAGAAACGGCTTACATAAATGACTTGGAATTAGCAGGAGCTCATTCCGCATTGGTCAACAGCATCAACAATGGCGTGTCATTAACAAACTTCTTTGGGCATTCAAGCCCTGGTCGCTGGTCGTTTGAACGATTATTGGATACAAGTGACGTAAATGCATTAAACAACAACAATCAACCAACCCTAGTCAACCAGTTTGGCTGTTGGAATACTTATTATGTTATGCCGCAGTACAACACAATGGCTCACCTGTTTTTACAATCCGATGGCAAAGGAGCTGTTGCTGTTATGGGTGCAAGCACTTTAACCGAAAGCTTTCATGAATCAATGTTAGGTAATATTTTGTTGCCTAAACTAACCTCTGCCAACACAACAATAGGTGATGCAATTCTACAAGCCAAACAAGAGTTGTCAGTTAATCACCCTGATTATTTAGACGTGATATTGGGCTGGACTCTGTTGGGAGATCCTTTACTTGAAGGAAATTAACAGAATGAAATCAGTCGGGTATTGAACAACCTTGCCCGATTGCTTGTATTTGAAACAAACACCTTAAATGAATAAAAACTTAGAGCCACTAATTTTGATAATTTTTTATTTGGTTGCTTATGGCGGTTTAATAAAATCGCTGTTTGAACTATACGTCAATGCTTTAGCTAAAAAATGGCCTCAAGTAGAAGTAACGATACTTAATTCAGATATTGAAGAACAGCAACAATCCAACGAAAGCTCTTCCTATGTAGTCAATGTTCACTATTCCTACCAATACAAAGGACACAACTATCGATCTAAGCGCATCGCCTTTGGTTATTGGTCCAACCAACTATTAAAGGCCGCACTGGTTTTGATGCGAAAGTTTGAAAAAGGTAAGATTGTAAAAGCGTACATCAACCCCAAAAAACCACGCATTAGTGTCTTAATCGCAGGTGTTCGATATTTCCACCTGCTCAACACAGGCTTTTTTATTGCTATGGCTTTGTTTATACACTACGTTACAAGCAAGTCACAATAAACAATACAACAAACACTCTTTCTATTACTCAAATAAAATAGCATCCAGTAATATACCGATAGCTCTTATTAAAGCTCATCCAATAATTGATTGTTAACCAAGGTGCTTGGGGTGTAATAACCTGATTTGGTGGTTGCAAGGGTGTGTTCGACCATTTTTAAGCCACCTGTCATGGTTAAAGTGTAACCGTTGTCCGTTTCAAGGCGTACTGTTTTGCATTCGCCTTTGGCATTTTTTACCTCGCCCCAAAGGTAAGTTTTTAGTTTTTCTCTTTGTTTGTCAGTAGGGCCACGAACTGACTTCTCAATGCGCTTTTTTAAGAAGTTCTGCACAAAACCTAAACCCAATAAACCGCGTATATAATTCATGCGTTTAAGCTTTTTCACTAAATTGGGTGAGGCAGGAATATACACTTCTATGTTTGGAATTTTTGTGGTGAAATGAGCCGTTGACACATCTCCCCACGGAATGCTCATGGCAAGTTTTTCACCATTGCCAAAATCTATTTTTCGGGTTTTATAGGCGAGTGGTACAGAGATAATTTTGCCATTTTCTCTAACTTTCCCACCGGATGCCAGCCCCTCAACAGAGGTTTTGGCGGTTCCCGGGGAAAATCCAGATTTGGAATCAAAGCCTAAGGCCAAATGCGTCGCATCGGGCATTAGTTCTTTGAGTTGAGATGCCAAGCAATCTGTTGGAATGACATCAAAGCCAACGCCAGGGCATAAAACAATGCCCGCTTCTTTGGCTTGTTTATCAAATGATTTTGCCATTTCGAATACGGCTATTTCGCCAGTAATATCAAGGTAATGAGCCTGACTGTTAAGACAAGCTTGAATCATGGCTTTTGCGGTGTGAGAAAAAGGCCCTGCACAGTTAATCACCACATCAACATCGTGTAAGTTTTGAGCAATAATTGTGGGGTTTGATAAGTCAAAGACTCGTGATTCAAACCCCAAATCATTGGCGAATGTTTTTATGGTTTGGCTATTTCTGCCTGCAATAATCGGGGAAAAGGATTGTTGTTTAGCGTAATTCGCAATAAGTTCGCCAGAATAACCGTTAGCTCCATAAATCATCCACTTTTTCATTTTTCTAATCCTGTTTTTTTATGCCTTTCATCATTTTGAGAAAAACTTTAATTTTTTGTTTCATAAAAAAGTCAGGAAACAATCTTTTAATCAAGTATTGAGTGCGTGATTTTTTATGAGTCATGATAATAAATTTATTTTTATTGATGCCATTAAAGATACCTAGAGCCACATCATCTGCCGAAACGCCTGAGCTCTGCATTTGTTTATCAATAAAACCCTTTGTT
Organism: uncultured Alcanivoracaceae bacterium; assembly: GCA_947311585.1. Classification (GTDB taxonomy): domain Bacteria; phylum Pseudomonadota; class Gammaproteobacteria; order Xanthomonadales; family Marinicellaceae; genus NORP309. The sequence goes on from CAMZLQ010000017.1 coordinate 25,195, forward strand.
TTATCCGAAACATTAGCCATGCTATCAACCAAGTTGGTTGGAAAAAAAGCAGGGCATGCCACACTAACTCCGATATTATAAAGAGCCATTTCGCCATGCAAAGTTTCACTAAAAGCAACCACACCCGCTTTGGCAACATTGTAGGACATCATTCCTGGCATATTGGCTAAACCTGCATAACTTGCCGTGCTGATGATATGGGCATTATCGGATTTTTTTAACAAAGGCAAAAACACTTGAGTGCCATAAATAACACTCATTAAATCCAGTGCGATAAGTCGATTCCATTCTTCAACCGAGGTACTTTCCAAAGTGCCTGCGCTGGCAACACCTGCATTATTGACCAAAATATCCAGAGATTCATACTTACCAGCAATGATTTTAAAAAGTGCTTCAAAATTTTCTTTTGCACCGACATCACAATGGTGGTATTCGGCATTTTTACCCTCTTGGGTGAGCCTGGCAACAAGCTTTTTTCCCAACTCATCTTGGATATCTGCGATTATTACATTCCAGCCCTTTTTTGCATACAAAACTGCAATAGCTTTGCCTAACCCACTTGCAGCTCCTGTTATTAGAATGTTTCTCATAATTTTATCAGATATAAACTTGATGGGCATCATAAACTAAAACAAATAAAAAATCGAGCGTTCGCTCTATATTGACAAAAAGTATTACAAAGTTTAAACTCACATCCTATTAAAAAAATAAAACACGATGAACTTTACACTCTCAGATAAATTACAGAACAAACTTAACAGAATACAATCCTTTTTAGAGAAAGAAATTTACCCAATTGAACACTTATTTTTAAATCACCATTGGGATGAATTGTTTGCTGCACTCGAATCCTGCCGATTAAAAGTAAAATCCCTAAAGCTTTGGGCACCCAATATGCCAAAATCGGAAGGCGGAACATTTGAAAATTTAACCGAACTTGCCTTAATTGGTGAAGTGTTAGGGCAATCGCCATTGGGGCATTTTGTATTTGGCTGCCAAGCACCCGATGCAGGCAATGCGGAGTTATTGCATTTATTTGGAACAGGTGAACAAAAAGAAAAATGGCTCAAACCATTAGTAGCAGGAAAAATACGCAGTTGTTTTGCCATGACAGAACCACATACGGCGGGTTCAAACCCAACTTTATTGGATTCTAGGGCAGAACTAAAAGACGGCAATTGGCATATTAACGGACGAAAATGGTTTACTACATCAGCTGAGGGTGCAGCTTTTACTATCGCCATGGTTGTCACTAACCCCGATGCACCAAAGCACAAACGTGCCAGTATGATTATCGTTCCATTAGAAACAAAAGGCTTTGAAATTGTGCGTAATATTTCGGTGATGGGAGCAAAAGGCAAAGGATATTTCAGTCATGCAGAAGTGACTTTTAACGATTGTGTCGTTCCACAAGAAAATATTATTGGTGGTGATGGAGATGGGTTTGCCCTCGCACAGGAACGACTAGGACCTGGTCGAATACAGCATTGCATGCGTTGGTTAGGAATTGGCAAAAGGTCAATACAGGTGAGCAAAGAATTTCTAAACCGCAGAAAAATATCAAATTCGCAGGTGCTGGCGCAACAACCCTTAATGCAAGCCGCTATTGCCGAATCATTGGCAGATTTAAGTGCTGCACGCTTATTAGTCTTACAAACTGCCAGCAATATTGATAATTATGGTTTTGAAAAGGCAAAAAATGAAGTATCATTGATAAAATTTCATACCGCCAATGTGGTGCAACGCGTGGTTGATCGTTCTTTACAGTCTTTGGGAGGACTGGGAATGACCGATGATACGGTGTTATCCTTTTTTTATCGGGAAGAACGTGCGGCTCGTATATACGATGGTGCTGATGAAGTGCATAAAATAGTTGCAGCCAAACGTTTTTTAAACAGCTAGGGAGTTAAATTTGGATTACCAGTCCTTTTGTCAACAGTATCAACCAAGTAAAAAAGAGTTGTTCACACAGTTTTATCATTTTTTTAAAGATAAGTTCAGTGTGAAAAATGAACGCATCGCGGTAGAGAAGTTAGCCACAATTATTGAGGCAACATTCAAACTTTCCGCCAATCAGAGTTTTGCTAACATGAGTTTACGGCAACTATCCAAAGAATCTGGCTTGAGTATGGGTGGCTTGTATGCGTACATACAAAACAAACAACAGTTATCGTTATTTATCCATGAGTTCTTAAGTTATTTTGTCATTAAAACAATTAACCAAGTGACAAACAACAAAGGCTGCAATAATTTAGAATGCATCATTAAAACGCATATTTATTTAAGTGAACTGTTACAGCCTTGGTTCTTTTTTGCCTTTATGGAAAGTAAAAACTTGTCTCGAGATGAAATCAAAGCAGCCATACAATCTGATTTATTAATGGAAAGCAAACTTATTGAAGTAATTAAATGCGGGCAACAGGAAGAGATTTATAGCACTATTTTAAAAGCAGAAACCGTAGCCTCATTAACCAAACCGTTATTGAGTGAATGGTATTTAAAACGGTGGAAGTATAAAAAAAGAGGCATGAGCATTGACCAATATTGCTTAGCCGTGATGATATTTATTGAACGGGGCTTAAGCAGTCCTCACTCCCTTACAGAACTTGAACAGTCATGAATAATAAAGCCCAACAGGTACGAGAAGAGGACAAGCTGGATAAAGAAAAATTAGCACACTACTTGTCAGAGCAGCTAGCAGAAAATATAACAGCAGATGGATTGGCTATTAAACAATTTAAAGGTGGAGCATCAAACCTGACTTACCAATTGCAGTGGGATAAGCAAAAAGTGATATTGCGCACCGCACCCAAGGGAGCCAATATAAAAAGTGCACACGACATGGTCAGAGAATACAATGTCATTTCAAAAATAAGACCACACTTTTCTTACGCACCAAAAACCATACACCTTTGCGAAGATAAAGAAATTATAGATCGAGAATTTTACCTCATGCAAAAAATAGAAGGCATAATTCCTCGCAAGGAATTTCCAATACCGCTTACCTCAACACAAGCCAAGCAAATATCCAAAGAACTCATTGATGTGCATATTAAATTGCATGAAATTGACATAAAAAAGACTGGACTGATTGAACTGGGTTATCCACAAGGCTATATTCAAAGGCAAATACTGGGTTGGAACAAACGTTATAAAAATGCCCGATTAAAAGATTCATTACAAGCCAACAAATTAATGCGATGGCTAGAAGACCATATGCCAAATGATGAGACCTCGAGTGTTATACACAACGATTACAAATTGGATAATGTGGTATTATCCGAATCTGACCCAACAAAAATAATTGCGGTGCTTGATTGGGAAATGACAACCATCGGCTCACCATTGATGGATTTAGGCTGCTCATTGGCGTATTGGATAGAAAAAGGCGACTCACCAGCCATGCAAGCCATTCGCATGATGCCCACCTCAATAGAGGGCATGATGACAAGGAAAGAAATTGTAGAATATTATGGACACAAACGAAATATCTCTCTTGATAATTTCGACTACTACTATATTTTTGGCTTATTTCGCCTTGCTGTTATTGTGCAACAAATTTACCACCGCTATGCACAAGGAAAAACATCAAACCCAGCCTTCAAAAATTTTGGTCAAATAGCCGCTGTACTAATTCAACAAGCGCAAAAGATACGAGTACGGTTATAACAAGTTATTGATAAATACATTGCTAACTATAAAGAACGGAACGAAATAAGATCTCATCTGTCTGTTTATTATTCAATAATAAAATTAATCTAATGGAATATAATAGTATTGGTCGGTTTTTAGAAAAATGGTTAGAATTATTTGGAGGTATAGTTAGTGCATTTATACTTATTTGCTGTTGGCCTGTCAGTTCACCAGATGAATTTTGTGACAATAAATCTAAACAATACAAATACGCACGTTCATTACCGCAACAAAGATTAGAAAAAATATATACTGATTTTAAATCATTTGCAGAACATAAAAGATACTTAAAACGCACCTTAAAAAGAAATCATGACAACCCTAAAGAATTTAGTGATTTAAAATATACCCGATTAATTTTAGACAAATATACCATTAAGAATGACTATGCAATTATGCGTTTAAGTTTTTGTATGGATCAATCAATTGACATAGAAGTTCATGGATTATTAAGCAAACACCCACAAGTAAAAATTGTTTGGGGTGAACTTGATAGAATAGAAGAAATTCTTTGGGAAAAAACAATAGACTAAAAAATTGTGGGAAAACCGTATTGTTTTAAGGTTGAAAGAGGCCTCTGGCATATTAATCTGAACTATTAATGTGACATCCTTCATCTTGTTTTTGTTATTATTTCAGGTCATGGTTTGAGGTGCAACAAACTCTGCCGATGGGCAGGGCCCATCCTACGTTAGGATTTGTTTTATCTGTGTCGCTTGGCGGTAAATTGTTATAGCTGGATTGTCGGTTTTAACCGACGGTTTTAAGGTTTAAACTGAGTTTTGAGTGGGATAAATCCCACTTACCAATAGATTGAGCAATCGAATAAACCTCCAAATGAAACGGTAACAAAGCACCAGAATAGAAAAGGCCGCAATAGGCAACCAGAAGTTGTATAATGCAACTTTAACACTTTATTAAAATCATGTCTAAATCAATCAAACTATCAAATGAATTAGTTTCAGATGCAACAGCCTATGCAAAAATTCAGCATAGGACACCACCGAAACAAATCGAACATTGGGCTCGCATTGGGAAAATTGCGGAAGAAAACCCTAACCTAACAATGGGGTTTGTTAATGATATATTGGTAAGTCAAATGGAAGCTGAGCGAGGTGAGGTAAGTGAGTACCAATTTGGATGAAAATATTACAATCAAACTTATTTAAGCGCAGGATAAAGAAATTACACAAAAACGAGAAACAAGCTCTCGATGACTCAGTAAAAGCAATTGTAAAAGATCCAACAATAGGAACTGCAAAAGTTGGTGATTTAAAAGGAGTATTGGTCTATAAATATAAATTATCGACGACTCAATATTTGTTAGCCTATAGCCATGATAAAGAGCAAGAGGTAATTACATTGCTGGCACATGGCAGTCACGAAAATTTTTATCGTGATTTAAAAAAGTAAAATTGAAGTCGCACAAACTCTGCCGATGGGCAGGGCCCAACCTACGTTAGGATTGGTTTTATCTGTGTCGCTTGGCGGTAAATGGCTATAGCTGGATTGTCGGTTTTAACTGACGTTTTTTAGATTTAAGCTGAGTTTTGAGTGGGATAAATATCACGGATCCATAATTTCAATTCTAAAACCACCAATTAGCTATTTACTTCTTCTTTGCCTTCTTAAATGCATCGGCTAATGAACCAAATGGATTATTTGGTTGACTATTGTTGCTTCTGGGCTTGCTGTAACTTTTTTTCGAATAACTCTTTTTCGCTTGTGGTCTTTTCTCATCAGTTTTGCGTTTACTATCTGGCCTTGCCCCTGTCTTAGCCGATAAGGCGATGCGTTTTCGGGCAACATCCACCTCCATTACGGTGACGTTAAGGATTTGACCAGCTTTGACCACATCACTTGGGTCTTTGACATACACATCTGCCAATTGAGAAATATGC
>CAMZLQ010000018.1 GCA_947311585.1 uncultured Alcanivoracaceae bacterium
CCCCCTTTTTTTACTTATACGCCCACCACCCACACCCACACTCTTTTTTTTTTTGACTTTCTTTCTATCTGAGAGATTTATATTGAGAGATAGAGAGAGAGAGAAAGACAGAAAGAGAGAGAAAGAAAGAGAGAGACACCCCACCAAATACGAAATAAGCCCACCAACAACCTAATACTATACCAAAGGTCAAAAAGCCCCAAGCTGCATTGGTCCAAGGGCGTGACCAACGTATCCATGTTTCGTCAATTTTGCCACCCAATAAAGCAGCAATCGAAATAGCAAAAGGCACACTCATGCCCACATAACCCATGTATAAAATCGGTGGATGGATGATTAACCCCACATCTTGCAGAAGAGGATTGAGGTCATTGCCATCAAATGGAGCAGGAATGCTGCGCAAAAAAGGATTGGAAGTAAAGAACACAAAAGCGGTAAAGCCCAAGCTAATAATGCCTAATATGGCTAAAACGCGCGCCACTTGTGAACGCGACAAAGATTTTGAATAAAACGCAACCGCTGCTGTCCAAACCGTTTGAATCATTAACCACAACAACATCGAACCTTCATGTGCGCCCCATGTTGCCGAAATCCGATAGCGCAATGGCAAGGCTAGGTTTGAATTTCGCCACACATAAGCTACAGAAAAATCTTGGGTAATAAATAAAGTCACTAAAATAAGAAATGAAACCAGTAAAAATATAAATTGCAGATACGCCAAGGGTCTGGCGGTATGCATCAGATTATCATTCTTAGTAAAATAGCCGTATAAAGGCAAAGCAGCTAACAATAAAGCAACCATCATGCCAAAGGCGAGGGTGAATTGACCAATTTCAGCTAACATCAGTTATTGACCTTGTTGTCGTCATAGGCGTCTGTTTTTTCTTTCATAGATGCAGCAACCTCGGGAGGCATGTAGTTTTCATCGTGCTTGGCTAAAATTTCTTCGGCTTGAAAAACTCCATTTTTGTCTAACTGACCAATAGCAATCATGCCTTGGTCATCGCGAAATAAATCAGGCAACAAGCCCGTGTAGTGAACTTTAACGTCTTTGGCGTAATCAGTCACTAAAAAGTCAACATCAAGAGAGTTTTGGGATTTGTTAATGGTTCCCTTTTTAACCATGCCACCAATGCGAAAGTTGCGCGCCTTTGGGTAATCGCCTTGCAACACTTCGGTAGGGGATTTGTAGAACAAAATATTTTCTTTAAAAGCAGTAAGAAAGACAGCCGTAGCAATACCGACACCAATCAATATTAATACCACCGCTAGTAATCGTTTTTTTCGTGTAGGAGTCATCAATCGTCTCGCAAAAAATTTGGGTTATTATATAGTCATCAGAGTGCAGTTTATAGATAATTCTATCGTTTTATTTTTAAATAGCTCTTATATTAGTTTGCTCTAATGTAAAATAGACATCTATTAACTTAAAAAGGTTCATTATGTCTTCGCTCACCCCCTTTCATTTAGCCATTGCCGTGACTAATCTTGAGCAATCCCGTCAGTTTTATGGGAAATTACTCGGTTGTTCGCAAGGAAGAAGTACAGAACACTGGATAGACTATGATTTTTTTGGTCACCAACTGGTTTGTCATACCGCAGGTAAAGCACAAGATGCTTCTTGTAAAAACCCAGTTGACGGCAAGCACGTGCCTGTTCCTCACTTTGGTGTGGTGCTTGAAATACCTCAATGGCGAGCACTGCGTGATAAATTAATCGCAGCTAAGGTTGAATTTGTTGTTGAACCCTATATCCGTTTTGAAGGAAAAGTTGGCGAACAAGCCACCATGTTTTTTTATGATCCAAGTGGCAATGCTTTGGAATTTAAAGCATTTAAGGACATTGAAGCTGAATTGTTTAAGAAGTGAATTAATCGTTCGATTTTTTTTTGAAATAAATAAGCATACCAATCCATAACAAAACTGGAAACCAAATAGTTTTGGTTATAATTCCTGCTAATACGTAGGTAATAAATACAATTAATTTTGCTTGGTTTGAAAACTGTGCAACTTTTAATGAAATGAGTACAACTATCAAAAAGACTAAATCCAACCACATAGCAGTCATGGAAGGTTTATTTGCTGCCATTACCGTGATGGGTAAAAGCATTAAAAAGGATGCATTGAGTTTCATGGTTGAAAATTATAGCGTGACTGAACAAAATAATCAGCTTTTTTAAAGAAGAAAAAATAAAACCCTAAAATAAATTTTAGGGTTTTATTAGTAATGCAACCAAATCCATGGTTACATAGGGGACATGGTTTTGGTTGCACTGATAAAAAAGAGGAAAATAAGTGCAACCAAAGGGTTAAAAAGTGTTTATGCTACTTTTTTAACTTCTTTTTTCATCTCTTTAACTAAAGAATCAACTTTTGAGCTTAAACCTTTGATGTCTTTAACTGTAGGGATGTCTAATTTTTTAAGAACTGACTCAATGCGTGTTTCAAATAAGTTTTCTACTTTATTGATTTGCTTGTCAGCAATTTGACGGATGCTGTTTAATCTCTTTTCCGCTTTATTGGTTGCATTTTTAACAGCTTTATTAGATTTTTTTTCTAAATTTTTGCCTTCTTTGATCAAAGAATTATAAACTTTCAAAGACTCTTTTTGCGCTATAGAAGCAACGCCAAGACCAGCTAACCATAAGTTGTTTACTGTTTTTTTAATATCGTTTTTCATGTTATCCACCTTTTGTTGAATGTGTTTGTTTGTTCGTTGTAGTGCATAATAGGGACACTTTCTAGAGCAAACACACTAAAAAAGGTTTTTATGAAAATAAATTAAAAAAAGTTTCTGAAACCCACGTGTGGTTACTTAAATTCAGAAGCATCTGGAATGTCTTTAATGAATGAGTTTTTTTCATTTTTGAAAGAAGAGCTTCCTGCGTAATTCGTCCATAATAATTGACCGCTGGTGGCATCAACAAAATAACCAAAGGTTGAAGGAGTTCCATGCAAGGTAGAAACACCCACAAATGCACCCCCTGATGCGCTTGCCATTGCAGCTGCTGACAATAAACCAATGCCTATGTTTTTTATGGCAGAAACTTTAGGGCGGTTGGCTGTAATAATTAAAACGGCTGTTTTTTCAGGAATATCAACCGTTGCTAATAAACGAGCCGCTTCTTCTGTGGCAAAGCGGTATTTGTGAATATTATCAGCCACTTTACGCGACACTGTACCATTAAGTAAATAAACAAGATTGGTCAGTTGATTGATATCATTATCACTCAAACCAATACTGCGCATAATAAAAGGAGGTGAAATATGATTGGGTTGCAATTCTTTGTTTTTATAATGCTCAACAATTAAATCAGGATTAAATAATAAACCACTGGTTTTAAAAGATTTAGGTAAAATACGGTAGCCTTTGTTTTGCAATAACTGGCTCAAGCTGTCGTAAATGCGGTCTTGTTGTTTAATATTATAACCCTCATCAAAATCCAACACCTTACCAATATCATCCTTAAGCGAAGTATAATCAATCAACAACAAGATGTGTTCAATCTGCACTTTACCCTCAGCAAAATTTTGATTGACGTAAGCCTTTTTTGTGGCACAAGAAGAAAGAACAAATAGAACAATAACAAAGAGAAGTTTTTTCATGGATAGTGAAGTCAATATTATTAAATAAATAATTGTAACATAAACTCATGTAAACCATAATATTTTTAAAAGCAAAACCAAATGCTTGTTTAGGATGAGCTTCGCCCATTGACGATGTGTATCTGTCAGAGCAAACAATTGGTCAGTGGGATTTATCCCACTCTAAATTCAATATATATAAAAAAGCGTCGGTTGAAACCGACAATCCAACAAAAGAAATTGTCGCAAAAACCTAAACCTTCATCACAAATGATAATGGCGTGTGTTAAGTAAAGTAACTATTATCAACTCGTCAGTTTTATCAACAAAGACTCTGCTGCAATAATATCATTCTCTGCTACTAAAATCTCTTCAACAATCGCATCAACAGAGGCTTTGAGTGTTAGCTCCATCTTCATGGCTTCCATCACGGCTAAGGTTTGGTCGGCTTTGACCTTGTCGCCAACTTTTACTTTTATTTGCAGTATTTTGCCTGGCATGGGCGAAACAATATCGCCTTTATTGACGTTTGATGCTTCGGTTTGGTGATTGGCCTTGTTGAAGATGTAGCGTTTGTGTTGTGAGACTAACTGCAATTGCGATTGGCTTTGGTGTATAGTCGCAGTGCCGTCAATTTCAATTGAATTGCCGTTGTCGAAAATAACTTTACTGCCATTAATACGTGCTTTAACTTGAATTTCTTGCTCGTGATAAATCCATGCATAAGTGCTAAAATAAAATCCTGAATTGCTCCAACCATCATTGCCTGACCATGCGGATAATGCTGTATTTACATTTGATTTGGCAATCAAGGTGGCAATGACTTTATTGTCTGCTTTTGGAATTTCAATTTTTAATTGCCCATTATCCAAAGAGTTGGTGAAAACAGAGTTTTTTCTAAACTCGGTGGAATCAATTAATCCAGATAAAAAGCCCAAGTTGGTTTTTACCCCGATAATAAAGGTGTTGTCCAAATGGTATAATACTTTTTCGATGCATTGTTCGCGATTGTTTGCCCAACAAACGGTTTTTGCAATCATGGGGTCAAAGTGAATACTGATGTTGTTGTTTTTTTCGATGCCGGTGTCGATAATAACGTTCTGACCTTCGCAAAATTGCACATCTTCGAGCAAACCCGTAGCGGGTAAAAATCCATTAAAACTGTCTTCGGCATATATTCGTGCTTGAATGGCATGACCATTGCATTTTATTTCATCTTGCTTAAGTGGCAATTGCTTGCCAGCAGCGACATGAATTTGCCATTCGACTAAATCAGTTCCAGTTATCATCTCGGTGACACGGTGTTCCACTTGCAAGCGAGTGTTCATTTCCATAAAGAAAAATTCATCACCTTCGACGATAAATTCAATCGTACCAGCCCCTTGGTAATCCACTGCTTTTGTGGCAGCTACAGCTGCGTCGTACATTTTGTTTTTAGTGTCTTGATTGATACAAGTTGATGGGGCTTCTTCAACAATTTTTTGGTAGCGTCTTTGACTAGAACAATCACGCTCGAATAAATGTACCACATTGCCTTGGCTATCGGCAAAAACTTGCACTTCGATGTGCTTGGGCTTGGTGATAAAGCGTTCTAAAATCACATGGTCATTGCCAAAGGATTTAATCGCTTCGCGTTTGGCTGAGAGTAGGGCTTCGGTAAATTCAGAGGATTGATTAACAATTTTCATGCCTTTGCCACCACCACCCGCACTGGCTTTAATTAACAAGGGATAACCCACTTCATCAGCTCTGGCTTGTAAAAACTCAACCTCTTGTTCGTCTCCATGAAATCCAGGTACGCAGGGAACGCCAGCGGCTATCATGCTCTTTTTAGCCGCGGCTTTTGAACCCATTAATTCAAGTGCCTCAATTGGTGCACCGATAAAAATCATACCAGCTTGGGCAATTTTTTGAGCAAATTCTGCTCGTTCGGATAAAAAGCCATACCCCGGATGAATGGCATCAACATTATTCTCTTTGGCAATTTTAATAATGCTATCGGCATCTAAATAAGATGCGGTGGGTGATTGGGCGTTAACCACAAATGCTTCATCAGCCATCTGCACATGCATGGCATTGACTTCGATTTGTGCATAAATCGCAACGGTTTTAATGCCTAATTTAGTGCATGTTTGCATGATGCGGCAAGCAATTTCGCCACGATTAGCGATTAATATTTTTTTAATTGTCATTTGATGGTATCTTTTTTATTATCAAGTTTTAGGTACGAAGGAATAGTTTTGAACTGGTTAAGCATGATTTTATCACCATCAAGGATAACTTGGTAGAGATTGTCGTATTCGTTTTCGTTAATGGCTTGAATTTCTTTGTGGCTAAGCAGAGCCGTAAGTTTAGGTGTTGTGTTGCTGTGCCCAACAACAAGGATAGAACCTTCAAGCAGCTTTAATTGACTAGCAAATTCTTCCAGTTTGCGCGGATCATAGCTTTCTATTGGCAAATTAAGGAATTTAGCCAATGGTGCGGCTGTTTCTTGAGTTCTTTTATAATCGGTTGAAAAAATACGAGATATTCCAATAAAAGCCAATGTTTTTGCAATATTTTGTGCTCGAAACTCGCCAATTGCCGTTAACGAAGGCTTTTCTCCTGCTTGCTTTTCCGCATGACGAACTAAATAAATGGTGGTTTGTGAAAAGGCTATCTGACCAATCAACAAGCTGACAATAAATAACAAGGTTTTCATAATGTTTCTCAAAAAATTTGAAAACATTATAGCAAACGATTAAAAGTTTAGCTTGAATCGAATAATTTTATAAATAGCTACAACAAAAATTACGGGCAACATAATAATTATCAATGGCAAAGCTAGGATTAATAATAAAATTAATTTGGCTTTCGATAGACTTGATATTTTTATTACTGAGCTCATGCCCAATGGCATTTTAAACTCAGCTCCACCTGCTTGCCCAAAAGAACTGTTTGCAAATGGATTATTGGTGTTGTTTTGAGCTGTTTGGTTTTTATCAATGAATTCGCCTTCGATGACTTTATCTGCTTCGCACGCTCGCGAGAGTTGGTCAATTAACATAAAAGAGACACTGGGAATTTCACCAGTAATGGTTATTTCATGTTGGCCAAGGGTTAAAACGGATGATTTTTCGCAGGGACCAATAAGTCGGTACTCTAAGTCTGAAATTTGTTCAATGCTGCCAAACTGATGCCAGCCATTAAAGAAATCCTCTACGTGTTGAGTTGGATCTTGGTGTATTGCAATGGTAAGAGTTTTGTTCAAAATAAATATTCTTTATGAAAACCTTAAAATTGGGGTTGTTAGCTAAAATTCAATGGTGATGTTATGATACAATAGTTAAATGATTATCAATGTTCAAAATATTGCAGACTGTGTTAAGTTAATCGTTGCAAAAACAGGTAATAAACTTAGCATTGGTACACCACTTGGCATAGGCAAACCCAATCCATTGGTCAATGCCGTTTGGCAATTAGCAAAAAATGATTCTTCTTTAAATTTGGAGCTTTTTACCGCGTTGTCTTTGCAAGTTCCCAAAGGTAAATCATTGCTTGAAAGGCGTTTTTTAAAACCCTTTACTGAGCGATTATTTCCTCATTACCCAAGTTTAGATTATATCGACGACCTCAAGTGTAATACTGTCCCTAAAAACATGAAGGTGACGGAGTTTTACATGCAATCAGGAAAAATGTTGCATTCACAAACCGCTCAAATGAGTTATACCAGCAGTAATTATACCCATGCCATGCGAGATATGTTAGACAAGGGCATGAATGTTTTGATGCAAATGGTGGCAGTCAAACAAACGGAAAACGGCCCGATTTATTCGCTGAGTTGTAACACCGACTTAACTCTGGATATGGATCCAATTTGCCAAAGAAAACAGATAAAAAGACCATTGGTGGTCGCTATGGTTAATCCTTATTTGCCCTTTATGGGTGGTAAGGCACAAGTGGATGAATCTTTTTTTGATATTGTTTTGGATGATGAGTCGCTCTACTTTGAACCTTTTGCGACACCACGAGCCAGTGTTAATACAACCGATTATTCCATTGGTTTATTGACCAGCAGTTTAATAAAAGACGAGGGTACTTTACAAGTTGGGATTGGCTCTTTGGGTGATGCGTTGATTTATTGCACTAAACTACGCCACGCTCATAACCAAGACTATTTAGATTTAATAGATAAAGCGCAGATAAAAACTAGATTTTCTGACGTTATTAAGTCAGTAGGTTCATTGTCCGTTTTTAAAAAGGGTTTGTATGCTGCCAGCGAAATGTTTGTCGAAGGTTTTGCTCATTTATTTGATGCTGGAATTTTAAAACGCAAAGTTTATGGTGATGCACAAATACAGCAATTGCTCAATCAGGGAATAATTACCGAAACAATCCCTGAAAATATTATTGAAATACTGCTGCAGCATGAAGTCATTGATGAAGTCTTAACAAAAAGACAATTCAAACGTTTGCAGTATTTGGGGATTCTAAAGGCAGGGTTGAGTCTTGTGAAAGGCAAAATTAAAGATGAAACGGGTAAAAAATATTCGACAAATTTGACCAAGTATAAAAATATACAAGCAATTCAAAATAGATGCTTAGGCGAAGAGTTAAAACAGGGCGTGTTGTTGCATGGTGGGTTTTTCTTAGGTTCTGGCTGGTTTTATCAATGGCTTCGCGACCTAAGTGACAAAAACCGTGCTTTGTTTCAAATGACTTCGGTGGGTCAGGTCAATGAACTGTACGGAAATGAAGCGTTAGATCGCGTGCAAAGAATTAAAGCGCGATTTATTAATACCTGCATGAAAGTGGATGTGCTTGGTGCAGCAGCCTCTGATACTTTGGATAATAACCAAGTAGTTAGCGGTGTTGGAGGTCAATACAATTTTGTCGCCATGGCACATGCCTTAGAAGATTCGCGCTCTATACTTATGTTACGCAGTACCCATCAAGGCAAGAACGGACTCGAAAGCAATATCGTTTGGAAATACACTTATTGCACCATTCCACGCCATTTGCGTGACATTGTTGTAACCGAATACGGCATAGCTGATTTACGAGGGCAAAGCGATGAAGAGTGCATCAAACGCATGATTTGTATTGCCGATTCACAATTCCAACAAGAATTAAGGCAAACTGCAATAAATTATAATAAATTAGGCAGTCACTGGCAAATACCAAAACAATTTACCAATAACTTTGCAGAAAACCTCAATACAACATTTAATCAGTTCCGCAAACAAGGCTACTTTCCTCATTATCCCTTTGGCAGTGATTTCACCGAAATTGAGTTGGACTTAATCAAGGCACTCACCTACCTAAAATCCAATACCAATACCTCTCTTGCTAAGATAAAATTGCTCGCCAAGGCTTACTTTAATAAAGCAGATGAAGAAACGATGAAACCCTATTTGCAACGAATGAATTTGTTGAAAACGGAAACTAGAGAAGAAAAACTATCCAATAAATTACTTCGCTACGCACTAAATAACATTAATCATTGACATGTAAATCGGCAGTACATACGATATATGTATGACAAAGTTTGAATGGTATGATAATTAAGCAAGAATATACCTACAAAACATACCGTTTCATTTGAGGAAGCTTCATCTGTTTCAATTTTATAATGAAGAACATTCTGATTAAACTGAGGAGCGATTTCTAATTTTAGGAATGATCAACCATTTTAGAGTGTTAATGATATGCCATTGTAAAAAAGAGTCAGGTAACGTAATTAGGATTATCTCAGTTCGTAAAGCAATACGAAAAGAAAGAACACTTTACTAAAGGTGAAAAAAATGAAAGAAGAATATAATTTAACAAAACTAAAATCTCGTAAAAATTCCTATACTGCCAAATTAAAAAAATCGGTAACTATGCGATTGAGTCAAGACATAATTGCATTCTTTAAAGTAATGTCAATAGAATCGGGCGTTCCATACCAAAGTTTCATAAACCTTTACTTAAGAGATTGTGTGTTAAATCATAGAAAAATTGATATTTCTTGGGATAAGGAAACCAAATAATGAGAATATTTATTCTTATCCTTGGTCTTTTTTATAATTATTGTGCTTCAGCCACTGACCAGAAAGATTGGATGATGTTAGGCGGTATTTATTACGATAATGTTTTTAATGTTAATGCTAAATTTGGTGTCGCTCATTATCTAGCAAAGACAGATAAGAGCTCACTAGTAACTCAACAAGGTGAAATTGAAAAATTTATTTATCCAAGTTTTATTTACGCAGATTATACCTATAGTAAAAATAGTAATTCAATTGGACTAGGGTGGGGGAAGCTTAATTATGCTACAAATTATAGAATTGGAGTTGCTTATGTAAAACAAAAGGATAATGAACTTGTTGGTATTGAGGGAGTGCTCTCTTTATTATTTTATAGCTTTAAGGCTGGTGTTTTTAATAGTAAATCTAACAGAATTAGTTTTATGATTGGAGTTGGTTTTGGTTGGTAAAATTTTTATTATTGCATTATCTCTCATTATTGGTGCTTGTACTACTGCTCCAAAAAATCTTAATCCAATTTTTACTCTTGCTTTTGGCTCTTGCAATAACAACAAAATAGAAAAAAATCTTTGGCAGGAAATCAATCAAAATAATCCTGATGTTTGGGTTTGGGGTGGGGATATTATTTATGCTGATAATCCCGATAATGACATGAATATTATCCGTGATGATTATGAACAACTAAAAAACAGTCCAGCTTACACTAAATTTAGATTGAATAATACCATAATTGGGTCATGGGATGATCACGATTATGGGTTAAATGATGGCGGTGTTGAGTTTGAAAAAAAAGAGCTATCACAACAGTTGTTTTTGGATTTTATGGATGTGCCGAAAGATGATGCACGTAGAAAACAAAAAGGTATTTACAGTAGCTATGATTATGATATCGGTGAGCATAAGATAAAAGTAATTATTTTGGATACGCGTTATTTTCGCAGTCATTTAAGCAAAAACCCACACCCCACAAAAACTCATCGTTATATTCCAAATAGCTATGGTGATGGAACCATGCTTGGAACAGCTCAGTGGAACTGGCTTGCGGCTCAATTAACCCAATCGCATGCAGACTTTAATGTTATTTTGAGCAGTATTCAGGTTTTGTCGCCTTATCATGGATTTGAAAAATGGGCTAATATGCCACACGAGCTTGATAAGTTAGAGTCATTAATTAAGAGTTCTCGGGCAAAAAATGTCATTTTACTTTCTGGTGATAGGCACATCTCTGAAATAGCCAAGAAAAATATCGAAGGATTAAATTATCCATTAATAGACTTTACATCCAGTGGTCTAAACCGTGCCTTAAATTTCGAAAAAATCGAACCCAACCCTTACCGACAAGGAAGTAATGTTGTGCAGGATAGTTTTGGGTTATTGCTTTTTGATTTTATTCATCATCGCGTAGTGATGGAAATAAAAGGCAAGAATAATAAGTTGCTTAAGCATTTTGAACAGATATATTAGAATCTCATTCTCTCTCATTCTTGAGTGTTAACGCCAATAATCTAACATTAAACCTAAACCACATCATTTTAAATAAAAAAGGTGAAATATCATTGACCGAACGGTCAGTCAGGAGTAATATTGACATTTTTAATTAAACTAAAAATGATGAATGCTAAGAAATTAGTCAAATTCTATCCGCCTTTGGAAGAAAAAATAAATATTATTACGCATGCAATAGGGGCTGTGGGTAGTTTGATTGCCTTAGTTTTATTTGTACAAAAAGGCATACAATTTGAAGACAAAACCTACCTAATCAGTGTCGTTGTCTATGCTGTGTGTATGTTTTTATTATTTTTATCCTCTAGTTTATATCATTGTGCAACAGATGTTGAGATAAGGCAGAAGTTAAAAGTCTTTGACCATGCAGCAATATATCTAATGATTGCAGGGACTTATACTCCTTTTTGTTTAGTGACTCTATCGGATTCTATTGGTTGGATATTGTTTGCGGTTGTATGGGGACTGGCTGTTA
The DNA here is from genome assembly GCA_947311585.1 of uncultured Alcanivoracaceae bacterium. Taxonomy (GTDB): domain Bacteria; phylum Pseudomonadota; class Gammaproteobacteria; order Xanthomonadales; family Marinicellaceae; genus NORP309. Next base: position 11,571 of record CAMZLQ010000018.1, read on the forward strand.
TTGGCGTGGTATTAAAAGTGTTTTTTACGGGTCGTTTTGGAGTCGTATCAACCATTGCTTATGTTGTGATGGGTTGGATTATTCTCTTTGCTTATAAACCCTTAGCAGAGAACCTTCGAGGTGATGGCATGTATTGGTTAATTGCTGGAGGTGTGTCTTTTACCGTAGGTGCGCTTGTGTATATGATTCCTAAAATTAAATTCCACCACGCTATTTTTCATGTTTTTGTCCTAATTGGCGGTGCATGTCATTTTGTATCTATTTATTACTCTGTGTAAATTATGTTAACAAATAAAGAAAAAATATTAAATGCTTCATTTAAGTTATTTGCCCAAAAAGGTTTTAGCCAAGTTTCAATTGCCTTGATTGCGAAAGAATCAAAAGTGGCAAAAAGCTTAATTTTCCATCATTTTTCCAATAAAGCTGAGTTATGGGAAGAGGTTAAAGAACGGGCGTTTTCCAGTTATGCTTCACAACAGATGGATTTGTTTTCAAAAGCTGAAGACCCTGTTGAATTGGTATCAGAAACGATTCGCAGTTATTTTAAATTTTTATCGCAAAACCCCGATATTTTAAGACTGTATTCGTGGAGTAATTTAGAAAATGACGGCAGTTGCGGCAAGTTTGATAAACCTTTAATCGAAAACGGAACCCGTTTGATTAAACAAGCACAAGAGGCAGGTGTATTTCGTAGGGATTTTGAACCAGTAAATTTAATTGTGACCTTTATTGGAACAGTCAACTCTTATTTAAATGCACAATCACATTTTAGCCAATGGTCTGAGGATTTATACAGTAAAAACTCAAAATTTTTAGAAGATTATATTGGTTTTATTATTAATGGAGTAAAAGCATGAAAAATTTATTAATTGCACTTATTAGCACTGTTTTATTATCAGCATGCTCAGGTAATGCTGCCCAAAACAATAATGAAGACCTGCGTGTATTGGTCAAAACAAAGCAAGTCTCACAATCAGATGTTATCCGATTACATGACATACCAGCTGTCTTGATTGCTAAACAACGCGCAAATTTGTCTTTTTTATTGTCAGGAACAATTGATAAGGTTTTGGTTAAAATCGGTGAAAAGGTTGAAAAAGGTCAAATATTGCTTAGTTTATACAACCCAAATTTAGATCCGTCTATTGCCAACAATTTAGCCCAATTAGAATCCATCAAAGTTCAAATCTCACAGGCTCAACGTGATTTATTAAATTTGAAAGAATTAAGGAAAAATAATTCCACCAGTCGAACGGCTTATGAACACAAAGAAACAGAATTAAAAAATCTGCAAGCAAAAGAAAAAGCCATAAAGGCACAAATTGATTTAGCTCATGCCAACCAACAAGAATCGTTGCTGCGAGCACCATTTGATGGGGTTGTTGTTTCTGTTGCTAAGCAAGTAGGCGAATTTGTGTCTATTGGTCAAATTGTGGCTGTCATCAATCAGCCAAAAGTTGGAGAAATTGAAGTCAATATAAGCAAACAATTGCATAATGGTTTGCAATTAAATCAAGAAATAACAGGCACTTATGAAAATAAAACGGTAAAACTGCGTATAACAGAATTATCCAAAGCCGCTGATAGTACTTCTCACTTAATGAAAGTGGTTTTAGAGCTTGAACAAGCAGCAAGTGATAAGATAGGGCAAGAATTAATTGTTCAGTTTCCACAAATTTATAAAGACGTGTACCAACTCCCGCTTGAAAGTGTTATTGATGATGGAATCAACAAACCCTATGTTTTTATAGCCAAAGATAAACTAGCTCAAAAAAGTTACATCAAACCTCTTTACATAAGCAAAGGGGTGATTGTTTTTGCCAGTCCTGATGGCATTAGTAACCCTGTGGTTATTAAGGGTCAAAGTAAATTATCTTCAGGCATGAGGTTGCAACAAAACTGATGGATTTAATTAATTTATTAGTGCATCAAAAACGCCTTATTTTAACCACCGCTATTTTACTTGCCTTTGCAGGAATTTCTGCGTGGTTCAATATGAATAGGCAAGAAGATCCTTTTTTTCCTTATCGTAATGGCTTTGTTCTTACTCAATACCCTGGTGCAAGTGTTGAAGACATCGAAAATTTAGTGTTAGAACCTTTAGAACAAGAAATTGCTCAAGTTGAAGAAGTGGATGAGATACGAGGTATCGCCCGTGCAGGTTTTGCACAAGTGACAATCAAGATGAAGGAGTATATTTATGATACCAATACGGGTTGGAATAACATAAGAGATGCCATTGACCGAGCGAAAGTTAAGTTTCCTTCAGGCGTGCTTAATCCAGTGCTAAATGACAGAATCATTGACACCCCTTTAGTGGTTTATGGCATTACTGGTTCAAATGACATCATGCACATGCGCTGGATTGCAGAAGAATTGAAAAAGAAATTATTATCTGTTCCTGAACTTTCAAAAATTCGCTTTTATGCCCAAGCCGAAGAAGAAATATCAATTGAGCCTTATTCGGATGTTTTAAAGAGCTTGGGTATTGATGGCAGTTATTTAGTTTCCCAAATTAATAATAAAACCGATGTAGTGCCGTTGCAATCGTTGCAATCAGACACGCGCCAATTTATTTTAAATGCAAAAACTCAATACCAAAGCATAGACGAAATAAAATCAACCTTGATTACCTTGCCAGATGGCACAACTCTGCCTTTGCAGATCCTGGCAGAGGTGAAGTATGGAGCAAAGTTGGATGCCACTTCCGTGTTTTGGCTGGATGGTAAACGTGCAATAGGTATTGGCATGTTTGTGCCTGTCAATCAGCTCAATGTGGTGGCTTTTGGTAAGAAAATTCGTCAATACATGCAAGAAATGGATAAGCAGTTTCCAGATGTCAGCATAAAACCCTTGTTTTTTCAGCCTGATAGAGTCTCTAAACGGATTTCAGAATTGGGAAATTCCTTATTAATGGGCATGTTGTTGGTGACATTGGTGTTAACTTTTTTCTTAGGCTTACGTCCAGGCTTGGTTGTTGCCAGCGTGATTCCATTGGTGACCTTTACAGGACTGGCAATTTACAATTTTTCAGGCAATGTTCTGCATCAAATGGCAATTTCAGGCATGGTTATTGCCTTGGGAATGCTTGTGGATAATGCTATTGTAATGGTTGAAAACATTCAATACTACATTGACCAAGGCATGCGCAAATCAGATGCTTCAATTAAAGCGGTCAAACAACTGGCATTTTCCCTATTTTCTGCCACGGGTACGACATTAGCAGCCTTTATTCCGATGTTAATGGCAAAAGGTAATACAGGTGATTTCACAGGAGCCATTCCTGTTGTTATTATGTTAACAATCACCATTAGCTATATTTATTCAATCTTTGTTACGCCTGCTTTTTCGCATCTGTTTTTAAAACCATCGGTTCATTCAAGTCAATCTCGCATCATGGTAATGGGAAAAATCTTTGGGCAAATAGCGACGAAAAGACCCGTTGTTGTTTTGTTGGTTTCTGCTGTTTTTATCACGGTTTCTATGTCCTTGTTTCAATTGGTTAAAAAGGACTTTTTTCCAAGCACGGACAGAAATCAAATTATTGTAGATTTAACCTTTGCAGAAGGAACTCTCCTGCGTCATAACACCGAAATAGCACGAGAAATATCCCTTAAGATTCTCAAACAAGTACATGTGCGGCATGCCTATACTTTTAGTGGTAATTCTGGGCCAAACTTTTATTATAATTTAGTCGAGAAACCTCGGTCACCCAATCTATCTCGAATCGATGTGGAGTTAGATGATGCCAACAATGCTACTGGTTTTATTAATTGGATAAACGATTCAATTAAACCGCTTTACCCAAACCTTGAAATTATTGCCAAACGACTAGGGCAGGGGCCACCAGTAACAGCTCCGATTGAAATTAAAGTTTTTGCTAAAGACCGAGAGTTATTAAGCCAAACTATCCATCGGGTTCAAGAATTGATAGTCAAAACTCAAGGAACACGAGATGTTCGTAATAACTTGGGAATCGGTCTACCGAGTTACCGTTTGGATTTTAAGGATAAAATGCTTAATCAATACAACATAACTCGCAAACAAGTGGCGCAGTCAATTGGCTTGGCAACAGGTGGATTAATTATTGGGCAATACCGTCAATCAGATAATCCAATAAATATCGTTTTACGAAATGAGGAGGGTCTGGACTTTGCCATTAACCAAATAGAAAATATCCAACTGCACTTAAAGGGGCAAGCAATCTCAGTCAGCGATTTAGTCGATGTGCAGTTAGAATGGTTACCCGCAGCCATCCACCACTATGACTTACAACGCACCGCATCAATTTTTTCAGAAATTCAAGAAGGAACAACTTATGCTGGAGTATTACAACACCTGACACCGCAAATTAAGGGATTAAACATGCCATCAGGGGTGTCCATTCAAATAGCTGGAACAACGGTAGAATCAAGCAAAGCCAATAAGTCTTTGGGAGCCGCTGTACCCATAGGGATGATTTTGTTATTGATGTTTTTATTAATAGAATTTAACTCATTTATCAAGGTAGGTATCATTCTTATCACTATCCCATTGGCATTTGCTGGCGTTCCCATTGGGCTGTTATTAACCAACACCACTTTTGGTTTTACCTCAATACTCGGTGTTTTGGCATTAATCGGTATTGTTGTCAATAACGCTATCGTGTTGCTGGACTTAATCCAAAAAAACCTAGATAAATCCATAGAATTCAATCAAGCCATTATCAATGCCGTGCAAAGAAGAGCAAGGCCTATACTGTTAACAACCATCACAACCGTAGCGGGATTATTTCCGCTGGTTGTCACAAAAAGCACTCTCTGGCCACCATTGGCATGGACAATAATCTCAGGGCTTTTGGTATCCACTTTCATGAGTTTATTAGTCGTTCCAGCAATGTATCGGCTATTACTTAAGCGTAAAGAGTACAAAGTGAGTGGGTAACGGAATAAAAACGCAGAGGAAACAAATGATGTTCAAGACCCATGTAAACAAGAAAAAAACTTCTATAATTGAAATCGAACTTATATTAGGGGAAATAACCCAAAATGATTTTTCTATTATTGAAAAAGAAATTCCATCTAATTATTTAATAGAAGATAGGTCTAACAGGGGTTGGGGTATTGTTATATTGAATGATAGAGAATATATAGAACTCATTGATGAATCTATAATACATTTTATTGAGCCTTTAAAAGCATTAACTTATATTATTTCGAAATATAGTACAATTTTGAGAATAGCCGTGTATTGTTCAACATTAACTTGTACTTTAAAATTAAATATTAAAGAAACCCTTTCAATTTTCAATTCAGAGTTGGAAATTTCAATATACCCTACAATTTGAGAAATTTAGAGTATGTAAACTAAACTGTGTAAGTTAGTTTTAGATATTTTTAATTCTGTCCTCGATTTCTATCACAAAACGGTTCAATGCTGGTATCCATCTATGGATTGGCATTATCCATTTTTTACTTGCTGACTCAATTACATTTTTGTTTAGAAAAAGGAGTATACACAGGTGTTACACTACAGAGACTGTGAAAGTATTCTGATGACGAGTAAAAATGGCATAAATTTCGCTACTATGCGTTGAAAAACTTGGAATTAGCTAGCTAGTCACTGCGTTTTCCGCCTTTATTAGCAAATTTTCTGCTCATTTTTCCTCGTCATCAGAATACTTTCACAGTCTCTGTAGTGTAACACCTGTGTATACTCCTTTTTCTAA
>CAMZLQ010000019.1 GCA_947311585.1 uncultured Alcanivoracaceae bacterium
AACCTCAGGCTCACAACCTTTGACAATAATATGGCATTCAAGCCCCACTTGCGCACAAGCTGCCGCCGTTTGCCGACAATGATTGGATAATAAATGCGATGCAGTGGTGACTGCAGGTGCGCAGCAATCCAATCATTGTCGGCAAACGGCGGCAGCTTGTGCGCAAGTGGGGCTTGAATGCCATATTATTGTCAAAGGTTGTGAGCCTGAGGTTTATCAAGGTAACTTGTTGTTGTCACAATTATTGGGTGCGAAAATTCATTTCACCAATGATTATGCCAAGGAAATTGATTTTGAAGCTTACATTTCACACTTAGATAAAAGTAAAAAAGTTTATATTGTGCCTATTGGTGGTTCTAATATTACGGGTGCTTTGGGTTATGTGGATGCTGTTGGTGAATTAAAACAACAATTGCGTGAACAAAATATCCAGCTTGATTATGTGTTTATTGCATCAAGTTCGGGCGGTACTCAAGCAGGTATTATGTTGGGTATGCAGTTACATGACTTGGATTTTGAGTTGATACCGATAAAAATTGATAAGGATAACAGCGAACAATGCACTTTAGCCCAAGATGTGTTGTCGATTGTGCAAGAAGGGCAAGAAATATTGCAGTTAGACAAAAAATTTACCTTGGCTGATATTCCAATAAATAGAAATTATAACCAAAAAGATTACGGCATCATGACGGATAATGAAATTTCCGCAATTAATGAGTTGGCGTTAATCGAAGGTATTTTATTAGACCCTGTTTACACGGGCAGAGCTTTTTATGGTATGTTGGATTGTCTAAAAAATAATAAATTAAAGCCCAATTCTACTGTGCTTTTTTGGCACACTGGAGGTTTACCTGCTTTATTTGATTATGCTGATGGGTTTGGGTCTTCTAAATAATTTTATACGCCATCGGACTTTGTTTATTTAAAGCTATCATAAAAACGGTTACAATGGTTTTTTTATAATTTATTTCGATGCAAAATTTTCTAGACTCAATTAAAAAGCTCCTTGATAAACTGCCCACCAGTTGGGTAGAACTCACCACTCATCGTTTGGATATTTACAACGAATCGAAAGCAAAATCTGAGTTTTTAGATGAATTAAAAAAACTCATTGCCAAAAGTGAATACACAACAGATGACTTGGAACAATTACCAACGGCTTACGATTACATCCGTTTAGGGCATCAGTTGTCTAGCCTTTTGGAGTGGGTTTTGGCAGAAATAAATAATCTTTCACATGAACAAATCATTTCTTTTTCCTCCCGCACCATGCCATTGTTGTCCATTCTGCGTCAAAACAAGTTAAATAATAAAGCAACCACCATTTATTACGATGGAATCAACCCTCCCCTTATTGATGAGCCACGATTGCAAGACATCTATGGTTACCATTATACATTGCAAAAAATAACCAACCCTAAGGACATTCCCCAACTTGAAGGCACTGTTGTTTTTGTTACCCAAAAGGATTTTGACAAACCGTTAGAAACATCAAGTTTTGCAGACATAACGCTTAACATTCACCCTATACTGGGTAGTGTTATGTTAATTCATCAAAACGAAATACAGTCAATTAGTGCCATACAACACGTCAGAAGGCGTGAAACCATAGCCATGACACCACCAAATGCATTGAATTTGCTCAAGGAAATTGTTCATGCCGATACACAAGTTACACCCTCAAATACAAAAGAAGACAAACAAATAATTTTCGATTGCATCAAAGAAAATACTGGCAGTGAATTACAACCATTAATCGCATCCAGTGGTCTTTCTATCCAATACGCCATATTGATGGGCTTGGTTGAAAATGCCATGACTCAACATCCAGATAAGGCGATTAAAATCATATTACCACCCAATTGTTACGGTGGCACCAATGACCAATCTCGTCGAATTGCTGATTTGATGGACAATGTCGAAATTGTTGATATGCATGTTGATGGTGGTCAAAATTTGGTTTCTAGCCTTGATGAAGCACTTGAATCAGTTGCAAATACCGATGGTGTGGCTTTGATTTTGGCTGAAATTCCGACTAATCCCAGAGTCGAAGTACCAGACATGGAAAAATTGGCCGAAGTGTTGACCAGAAAAAGATTAACTCAAGGCAATAAAATGGCAATCGAGCCATTTTTTATGGTCGATCAAACATTTTGCCCAAATGTACAATTATTACATCAAGCGAGTGAACTCAAAGATGTGCAAACCATTTCCTTTGCCAGTGGCTCAAAATTTCCCAGTGGTGGTCGTTGCATCGGTGGTTATTGTGCCGCTAATAATGCAGCTAAAGATCTTCTGCCATTAATATCAAGTCATTTGGAATTATCAGATAATCAAGCCAATGCACACCAATTGCATACTTTGGCTGAAAATATGCCCTCCATGCCGAGCAGAATTATTCAAGCTTATCAAAAAACGCGTGAATTGGTTAACAACATACAAAAGCAGCTGCCTGAGGCAAAAATTTATTATGTGTCTGCGGCAATGGCAAAACGCGGTTTTATGCCGTCGGTCTTTTCATTAGATTTACCCACAAACGGTGACAGTGAAAAGCAAAGACTATTAAATATTAAACTGATTGAATTTATGATTAAAGCACATCCAAAGATGTGCAAAAACTGTGTTAGTTACGGTCAATTAAAAGGCAGTTATTGGACAATCCCAGCCACTTCTACGCAAGGTACGACTAAAGAAGAAGACAAAGATTATATCGTCCGAGTGGCACTTGCTCCCGATGTTGATGTAAAATTATTATCACAGTCATTTGCTCAATTTTGTAAAGACAACCTCCAAATGTAAATCTAGAGGAATTGAAAAAATCAATGCTCTTGATATAGGTTAATTATCTTTAAATATTATCCTGTAGAATGTGCATTTTTTTAAAATCAATATACTATGGCATATATCACTGAAACTATTACTTATGTAAAACACTGGAACGAACGACTCTTTAGCTTTCGTACCACACGAAAACCAACCTTTCGATTTAAAAATGGTCATTTTGTAATGATTGGAATTGAAGTAGAAGGCAAGCCATTGATGCGAGCTTATTCTATTGTCAGTGCCAATTATGAAGAAGAGCTTGAGTTTTTCAGCATCAAAGTTCCAGATGGACCATTAACCTCACGCTTACAAAGCATCAAGGTAGGCGATAAACTCATGCTTTCTGAAAAATCTACGGGAACATTAGTTACTGATTATACTTTTCCAGGCAAAAATCTTTGGTTGATTAGCACGGGAACTGGTCTTGCACCCTTTATGAGCATCATCAAAGACCCTGAGGTCTATGAACAATTTGACAAAGTTATTCTCACCCATGGAGTTCGATATTCTGCTTGTTTAGCGTATCATAATTTCATCACTAAAGAATTACCAAATATTGAATATATTGGTGACCTTGTTAAAGAAAAACTCCTTTATTATCCTACAGTAACAAGAGAACCATCCAAAAATGTAGGGCGTTTAACTGACTTATTAAAATCAGGGAAACTCGCCAAAGATTTGGGCATGCCAGAGGTAAATATTGAAGACGATAGGTTTATGCTCTGTGGTAGCGAGGCTTTGATTAAAGATATGTGCAAAATACTCGATGATAAAGGTTTTGTCGCTGCAAAGAAACGCACCCAAGGGCATTATGTGTTAGAAAATGCCTTTGTTGCTAAGTAGTTGCTAACCTAAATATTTCATACAAGTGGAGCAGCTTTGTGTGCTCCACTGTATTTATATTGAAGTTGTAATTAACCACGCTTACGCACAATTTGATAACCTTTTCTGAACAGGTATTTTCCTGGTGCACTCCATACGTGTACTAGCCTTGTAAATGGAAAAACTAGGAACATGGTAAGTCCAAGGAAAATATGAAGTTTGAAAATTAATGGTTCGTGAATGATAAATGCAGCAGCCCCTGGTCTAAAGGTGACGATATGTTGTGCCCAATTGGCTAACGCTATCATTGATGAACCATCCAAATGTTGCGCAGATACGGGCAAAGTGAGTAAACCCAAACATAATTGCACAAACAACAACAACAAAATAAAGATATCAGAAAACTTTGTTGTGGCTTTGATTCTGGGGTTGGTTAATCGCCTATGAATAAGGATAACCATACCGATAAAGCAGAGAGTTCCGAAGATTCCACCCGCTGTCATTGCCATCACTTGCTTACTTTCTGCACTAATAAAATGCTCATAAACACTATGCGGTGTCAACAACCCAACCAAATGCCCAAAGAACAACAAAATGATACCCACATGAAATAAATTTGACCCTACGCGCATGCCTTTTGTACTGAGTAATTGGCTGGATGAGGCTTTCCATGTGTATTGATCTCTATCGTATCTAAATAAGCTTCCAAGTAAAAATACTGTGGCAGCAATGTAAGGATATATTCCAAATAAAAATTCGTTCATTTTATTGCTCCTGAGTTGGCTGAGAATGTGGATTAGATGAGTGAATATTCATCGCTATTTTCTGATGCAAGTAATCCTTTGATTTGAATAAGTTCTTACCAAAAGCTTCTGGCTCAATCCAATCGGCATCAACATCGGTGAAGGTTTCTTCTTTTTCTGCTGCAACGATTTTTTTAATTTCTGTGCGATTGACTTTACCATCTGCCACTTCAATTAAAGCCGCAAAGACATGCTTATAATCAAGTTCTTTTTTTGCAAGTCTTTCGCTAATTAGCATCAATACTTTTTGTGTTTCACCCAAAAAATGGGCGGCTACTTTGATGTTTTGAGTGGATAAAAACTCTAAAAATACAGGCAAATAATCAGGTAAATCTGAAGTCCCTACGTCCAAACCATTGGCGTTATACATCTCCAATAAATCAATCATGGCTTGTCCTCTATCGCGTGATTCGCCATGTATGTGCTCAAACAAATGCAAAGAATGCGATGCGCCGCGATCAAATGTCGCGACGTATCGTTCTTGCAATTCGATTAAATCAGAGGATTTAATCCGCTTAATTAACTCACTTACCCCTTTAAGTTTTTGCTTTGAGAGTAATTTTTCATCGTACAAAACCTGTTCTAACTCATCGCAGTGTTCAATCCAATCAGCTTGTGGATAGGACAATAATACACTTAATACTTTAAACGTTTTCATGTTATTCATCTCCTAGCTTATTAAGCTCATTTGTTCCCTGCCCACGCACATTTCCACTGGTAAAGGTATTGCTTTGTTTAGAGGTATCAAATATATTTAGCTTGATACTACCAGCTGAACCTTCGCTTCCATGACATCCATTACCAAAACTAAAACCACACGAGCCTTTGACTTCTGAGGCTATTTCATTATCAAATGGTGTTTTTCCACCATATTCAGTGTGATTAGTTGGAATAACAAAGCGGTCTTCGTAATTGGCTAACGCGATGATGCGATACATGTCTTCCATCATAAATTCATTGGCGCCATTTTCTTCTAGCATCTCTAAATCTGTTACGCCTTCTACGGTTTTCTTACGCATAAATTCACGTAGGACTATCATGCGTTTGAGGGCTTCTTCTACCGGTTTTTCTTCACCCGCTGTTAGCATATTTGCCAAGTATTTAACAGGAATACGTAATTCGTCAAATTTAGGGAACATGCCATCGGATTGAATTTCACCTTTTTGCATCGCTGTCTTAATAGGCGATAAAGGTGGCATATACCAAACCATTGGCAAGGTGCGGTATTCTGGATGCAGCGGTAATGCTACTTTCCATTCCATTGCCATTTTGTAAACTGGCGACTCTTTAGCCGCTTCAATCCATGACAAAGGCACGCCATCTTTTAAGGCTTGCTTTTGAACCTCTGGATCATTTGGATCGAGGAACAAATCAAGTTGTGCTTGGTACAAATCTTGCTCGTTTTCAACACTGGCTGCTTCGAGTATTTTATCGGCATCATATAACATCACACCAAGGTAACGAATACGCCCTACGCATGTTTCAGAACACACTGTTGGTTCGCCAGCTTCGATACGTGGGTAACAGAAAGTACATTTTTCTGACTTGCCTGATTCCCAATTGAAATAAATCTTTTTGTAGGGACAACCCGATACACACATACGCCAACCACGACATTTGTCTTGGTCGATTAGTACGATGCCGTCTTCTTCACGTTTGTAGATTGCACCTGATGGGCAGGTTGCTACGCACGATGGGTTTAAACAATGTTCGCATAAACGTGGAAGATACATCATAAATGTTTCTTCAAACTTGCCGTAAATTTCTTTCTCAATGTCTTTGAAATTGTAATCTTTTGAACGTTTTGAAAATTCACCTCCCAGGATTTCTTCCCAGTTTGGTCCTTTTGTGACCTTTTCCATAACCTCACCCGTAATTGCTGAGTGTGCTCTAGCAGTTGGTGGCGTTGGCAATTCTGGTGCATTTTGCAAATGCGCATAATCAAAGGTGAATGGCTCATAATAGTCATCAATTTCGGGCAAATCAGGGTTGGCAAATATTTTGCTCAATAATTTTAACTTGCCACCCATTTTAGGAATAAGTTTTCCACTTTTTGTGCGTTGCCAACCACCATTCCAGCGGGCTTGATTTTCCCAATCATCGGGAAAACCGATTCCAGGTTTGGATTCGACATTGTTAAACCATGCGTATTCAACCCCTTCACGAGAAGTCCAAACGTTCTTACACGTAACAGAACAAGTATGGCAACCAATGCATTTATCTAAGTTGAGGACTTTTCCTATTTGCGCTCTAATCTTCATGACGCACCTCCAATTCTTGTATTTTCTGGCTCTGATTCATTTTTCCAATCTATTTTATTCATTTTTCTAACCACAACAAATTCATCACGGTTTGAACCTACGGTTCCATAATAGTTAAATCCATAAGATAATTGTGCATAACCACCAACCATATGAGTCGGTTTAATCACAGCTCGCGTTACTGAGTTATGGATACCTCCACGGAAACCAGAGGTTTCAGTTGTGGGCGTATTGATAATTTTCTCTTGAGCATGGTACATCATGGTCATGCCCTCAGGAACACGTTGAGAAACAACAGTACGGGCCGCAATTGTGCCATTGACGTTATACAGTTCAACCCAATCATTATCTTCAACACCCATCTTCTGAGCATCAATTTCTGAAATCCAAACAATTGGCCCACCACGTGAGAGGGTCAACATCAATAGATTTTCTGAATACGTTGAGTGGATTCCCCACTTTTGGTGCGGTGTAATAAAGTTAAGCGCGATTCCTTTGTTACCGTTTGGTTTATGTCCTTTAATTGGCTCAACTGTCTTAGTATTAACAGGTGGCTTGTAGACACACAAACTTTCACCGAAATCACGTAACCATTTGTGATCTTGGTAAAAATGTTGGCGACCTGTCAAGGTTCTCCACGGAATCAATTCATGCACATTGGTGTAACACGCGTTATAACTGACGTGTTCATCCTCAAGTCCAGACCACGTAGGAGAAGAAATAATCTTACGAGGTTGTGCTTGAATGTCATGGAAACGAATCTTTTCATCTTCTTTAGGCTTGGCTAAATGCGTGTGGTCACGTCCAGTAAATTTACCTAGAGCTTCCCATGCTTTAACTGCCACTTGACCATTAGTCTCTGGAGCCAATGACATAATGACTTCCGTTGCATTAATATCCGTCTCAATTTGCGGTTGGTCTTTTGAAACACCTTCATCGCGTACTTTTCTATTAAGGCTGCGAAGCATTTCCACTTCTTTATCCGTATTCCAAGAAATACCCTTGCCGCCATTACCTAATTTTTCTAGTAATGGACCAACAGAGGTAAATTTCTTGTACGTATTTGGATAATCACGTTCCACTTCAATCAAAGATGGCATAGTTTTACCTGGGATTGGATCACAATCGCCGTTATACCATTCTTTAACTTCTGTTGCTTGGGCTAATTCGCCCGGAGTATCGTGTTGCATGGGTAAAGTTACGATGTCTTTTTCAACACCTAAGTGCCCAATACAAACTTCTGAAAATTTCTTGGCTAATCCTTTAAAGATTGCCCAATCACTTCTGGACTCCCAAGCAGGATCAACTGCTTTACTTAATGGATGAATAAATGGATGCATATCTGAGGTATTCAAATCATTTTTCTCATACCATGTTGCAGTTGGAAGCACAATATCAGAATACAAACAAGTTGTTGACATACGGAAGTCTAAAGTGACAACCAAATCAAGTTTACCTTCGACAGAATCTTCATGCCATTTAACTTCCGTTGGTAAGTCCTTACCCATTTTGCCAATATCAGCACCCATTACGGCATTTTGCGTTCCGAGCAAGTGTTTGAGCATGTATTCATGCCCTTTACCTGAAGAACCAAGGATATTAGAACGCCAAATAAACATATTACGAGGGAAGTTTTTAGGGTCATCTGGATCTTGACAAGAAAACTCTAGGTCTTTGGATTTTAATTGACTCACGACATAATCAGCAGATGACATGCCCGCTTCTTTAGCGCGTTTGGTTAATTCCAGTGGATTTTCCTTCAACTGAGGAGCCGATGGTAACCAACCCATTTTTTCAGAGCGGACATTGCAATCAATTAGTGAATATTGACTCCAATCTTTTTTATCAGCTAAGGGTGAAATTAATTCATCGACTTCTAATTTTTCATAACGCCATTGATTGGCATGATTGTAAAAAAATGATGTGCCATTCATGTGGCGAGGTGGTCTGTGCCAATCGGTGGCAAATGCCAAAGGAAGCCAGCCTGTTTGTGGACGTAATTTTTCTTGCCCAACATAATGTGCCCAACCACCGCCTGATTTACCCACACAACCACACATCATCAGCATGTTCATAATGCCACGGTAGTTCATATCCATGTGGTACCAGTGATTCATTGCCGCTCCGATAATAACCATGGAACGTCCACGTGTTTTGTCAGCATTTTCAGCAAATTCTTTGGCTATTCTGATAACCGTATTGGCATCAACACCTGTGATTTGCTCTTGCCAACCCGGTGTATAGGGTTGATCATCTTTATAATCTTTAGCGCAATTTTCATCACCAAGACCTCTATCAACACCATAATTTGCCATCATTAAATCAAAAACAGTTGCAACATATTTGTCGCCATTTTTTGTTTTAATTTTCCTGACAGGGATTTTATGCTTAATTACATCTTCATGGTCGGTGTGTTGGAAAATTTCTTGATCATGCTGTTTATTTGCAAAATAAGGAAATGAAACTTCAACAACTTCATCATGCTTGTCAATGAGGGTTTTGACAGGCCAGATTTCTGAGCCATTGGTGTTGTCTTTAGTTTCTAAATTCCATTTACCTTTTTCATCTTCCCAGCGTGAGCCAATTGTTCCATTTGGTACAACAAGTTTGTTTGTATTTTCATCAATCAAAACTGATTTCCACTCGGCTTTATCTTGAGAAGCCAAATCTTTAATGTCGCTTGCACGTAACGTGCGTGTAGCAACTAATCCAGTCTCGTGTTCATCCAAACAAATCAAGAAAGGCATATCCGTATAAGTCCGGCAATAATCATCAAAATATTGACTGACATTATCCCGATGATGCTCGGTTAAGATAACATGTCCCATCGCCATAGCTAAGGCTGCATCAGTACCTTGTCGTGCTGGCAACCATTCATCGGTAAGTTTTGCTACTTCTGAATAATCTGGTGTGACAGAAACTGTTTTTGTGCCTTTGTAACGCGTTTCGGTAAAAAAGTGAGCATCAGGTGTACGTGTTTGAGGAACATTAGAACCCCAAGCAATAATGTAAGAAGAATTATACCAATCCGCACTTTCAGGAACATCAGTTTGCTCGCCCCATGTTTGTGGAGATGATGGTGGTAAATCACAATACCAATCATAAAAACTTAAACACGTTGCTCCAATTAAAGACAAATAACGAGACCCTGCCGCATAAGAAACCATACTCATGGCTGGAATTGGAGAAAATCCAACGACTCTATCTGGACCATATTCTTTAATGGTATGAACATTTGATGCAGTAATAATTTCATTCACTTCATCCCAATCTGCACGAACAAAACCACCAAGACCGCGAACTTGCTTGTAAGAATTTGTGTCTTCTTTATTATCCATGATGGATTTCCAGGCCACAACAGGATCAGAATGTTTGGCTTTTGCCGCACGCCATAATCGCATCAAGCGACCACGAATCATGGGGTATTTTAAGCGTGTTGCTGAATACAAATACCACGAATAACTGGCACCACGTGGGCAACCGCGTGGCTCATGATTGGGCAAATCATCACGTGTACGCGGATAATTTGTTTGCTGCGTTTCCCATGTGACCAAACCTCGTTTAACGTAGATTTTCCATGAACACGAACCCGTGCAGTTGACACCGTGGGTTGAACGCACAATTTTATCATGCGACCAACGGTTTCGATAAGCACGTTCCCAGCCACGGTCTTCTTCGGTTGTGATACCATGACCCTCTGCAAACGTTTCTGGACTTTTCTTAGTTAAATAAGTTAGCCTGTCTAAAAATTGACTCATTGTTATAAACCTCTAAAGTTTTATTGTAAGGTGGGTTTACCCACCATTTTATATCAACATAATTGAATAATTATTGGTGGGTAAACCCACCTTACGGTATTTTTATCTATGGATTGTGGAACTCTGCCCCTTTTCTCATGTAAAACCACCAGTTTAATACCAAACAAACAGCATAAAATATGGCAAATCCATACAAGGCATATTGCGGAGTTGTTGCTTTAATTTGCTCACCTAATATCTTAGGAATTAAAAAAGCTCCATAGGCAGCAATAGCCGCGGTCCAACCAAGAACAGGACCTGCTTGTTCTTTATCGAAAATCGTGGCAATTGTTTTGAATGTCGAACCGTTCCCAATTCCTGTTGCGGTAAATAACACCATGAACAGTATCAAAAATGGTACAAAGTAATCTTGTGGAGTTGCACTGGCATAAGCCAACTGCATGTAATAAGCCACTCCAATGGCAGAACCAATCATCACAATAGAAACCCATTGCGTAACTCGAGCACCACCAAGTTTATCGGCAATCACACCCCCAACTGGACGAATCAAAGCCCCAATAAAAGGCCCCATCCACGCATACATTAAAGCACTTGGGCCATCTGGATTTGCGGTATTGTGTGTCATCAAGCCATCTACTAACAAATGCTGGTAACCAAATATAACTTTGATTGATAAGCCAAACCCAACCGCATAACCAATAAATGAACCAAAAGTCATGGTATAAATTACCGTCATAACCCATGTGTGCTTATTTTCAAAAATTTTATACTGTCTTTTTAAGTTACGCCCAATTTCACCGGGAATCATTTTTAATAAAACAACCGTCAAAACAATAACTATTGGTAAAACGATAAACTTATCTAAACCAACACTCAATAATAAATACAAACCAAATGCTGCTGTGCAAAGACCAATGCCTAACATTAATAAAATTTTTGCAAAAGCAGAAAAAGGAGATGAAACATCTGGAGAGACATGCTCATCACGGATATTATTCATACCAAACCATGTAGCAAATGCCAAGGGTATTAGTAAAATAAGCCAGACAAAGCCAGCATTGTGAATGAACGTTTCTGTACCTGCTGGAATCTTACCAACCAATGTTCCACTGGTGGTTTTTAAAATCATTGGGTCTCCACCAAATAAAGCAAAAGTCATTACCAAAGGAATAACAATTTGCATAGTAGTAACACCAAAATTACCCAATCCAGCATTCATACCCAATGAATACCCTTGAACTTTTTTAGGAAAAAAGTAAGAAATATTACTCATGGATGAAGAGAAATTACCTCCTCCAATACCTGATAACAAAGCCCACAACTGAAATTGCCACAACGGTGTGTCTGCTGATTGCAAAGCAAACCCAACACCAACAGCAGGAACCATAAGTAAAGCCGTAGTCAAAAAGATGGTGTAGCGACCACCAGCAATACGTATAAAGAACGTTGATGGAATTCTTAAAGTTGCACCCGACAAACCTGCAATTGCACCCAAAGTAAATAACTGAGATTTTTCAAAAGGAAAACCCAAGTTCAACATTTGGATGGTAATAATGCTCCAGTACAACCATACGGCAAAACCAGCCAATAAAGCAGGAATAGAAATCCACAGATTTCGTGTGGCAATCTTCTTGCCTGTGGAATTCCATTGACTTTCGTCTTCTGGATTCCAATTTCTTAAGTCTTTAGCCATAATATATATGCTCCTCTTAATAAATGAATATGCCATTGCTTCATGTGAAGCAATGGCGGTTTTTTTTAATTAATGTGATCTAATTCAGGTAGATGCTGTGCGTTACGTAATTCAGGGTGAGCTCTTCTCTCAGCTCGCCTAATGGCAAAGTGCATCCAAATCAATGAAACCGAAATAATAAGCGACAACAACATAAAGCAACTTGTCCATACACCTATGTGGTCATTCATGACACCAAAGGTAATGGGTAAGATAAAACCACCAAGTCCGCCAATCAATCCAACAATACCACCAACAGAACCAACGTTCTCAGGAAAGTAATGAGGAATATGCTTATACACTGCGGCTTTACCTAATGACATAAAGAAACCTAAAATTATTGTCATGGTGACAAATAGCCACAATGGGATAGTAAGATTGAATGAAATCGGTCCTTCAATGCCTTTAACCACATAATCTGTAGAAGGATAAGACATGATTACAGTACAAATAAGTGTTACGGTAAATGTCCAATACATAATAGTACGCGCTCCAAATTTATCTGACAACCAACCACCTAATGCTCTAAATACGGCTCCAGGCAAAGCATAAGCTGCTGCCAACATACCTGCCGTTGCTAATGGCAGATGATAAGCTCCAACATAGTAACGTGGCAACCATAAGGCTAATGCCACATAACCACCAAAAACAAAGAAATAATACAAAGCAAAACGCCAGACAATCAAATGTTTAAGGGGTTTCATCTGTTCCATAAATGGTCGAGCCTTACCTTTTTCATCTGCATGGGCTGGATCAGTTTTACTAAACAAAAAGAATAAAACTGCAGTTATAGCCAATATTGACGCATAAACCAAAACAACCTTACGCCATTCTCCTCCCATTGCAACAAGCAAAATTGGTGCACCAAAGTTAGTTATGGCAGCTCCAACATTACCAGCTCCAAAGATTCCTAATGCAGTGCCTTGTTTTTCATCTTCATACCAAGAAGAAACATAAGCGATACCTACAGCAAAAGACCCTCCTGACAACCCTAGTCCCAAAGCACCAACTAAATACATAGGATAAGTATGGGCGTAAGTAAGGAAAAAAGCGGCTAAAGCAGATGTCAACATCTGCAGTGTAAAAATAATACGACCACCGTATTGATCGGTCCAAATACCTAAAAATATCCGGCTTAATGAACCCGTTAGAATTGGAGTTGCTACCAAAAGACCAAATTGAGTATCACTTAATCCCAATTCCCCTTTAATTTTGATACCAATAATGGAAAAGATTGTCCACACAGCAAAACAAACAGTAAATGCTAATGTGCTTAATGTCAGTGCCTTAGTTTGTTCGCTCTTGGGCACATTTTCTAAATTTTTCATGATTACCTCTGCAAAATATACAAATAGAAATTTATGAAAGTATTTTAGGAATTGCTTAAATAAGTCACTTGATTAAAATCAAGTATTGAAATTTATTGAATAAATTTCATCTCATTACAACAAATAGAAATGGTTATCGGTAAAATAGCATTAACCAAACAATATATAAGTCTTAATGAATCAACTTCTAACACTATTATGCCAATCCATTCATGCGTTTCAAAAAGAACGTGGCTGTCTCTGTTTGTATATGTCCACAAAAGACGAATACAGCCTTGAAAGATTACAACAAATCATTAAGACCAACAACTTGTTGATTGAAGAGATACTACAATTTGCTCAACATGAGGGCAAAAAATTTAATACAGAACAACGAAAAAGTTACGATAAACTGCAACATATTTATACAAACTTTAGCCATAAAGCTCAGTTCAGACAAAACTCACAACCAAAAGAAATTGACATCCTACAGGCTTCTTCACTCTACACATACAGTCTTATCGTTCACTTAGGTTATGTGTTAATTGAACTCGCCTTATTTGACGAAAGCAACATCCCTGCAGAAATATCTGCCCTGTCTAACTACATTAACTGGAAAGAACGTATTGGTCGAGAACGTGCTTTAGGCATCGTTGGTTTTGCTTTCAATGAATTTGACTCAGAACAATTTTGCCGTGATTTTAAAATATTAATCAGTGAACAGAGCATTAATAAACGCTCATTTTTAGCCCTTGCAAGTGAGCGCCAAAGAAAAGTATTTGAGGGTTGCTTTATCGTCAATACGGATATTGAAGAAGTGCACAACAAAATGGAGGCCGATGAAGTTCCTCAGGTAAATGCCAAAAACTGGTATGACATGCTAACTGAAAAAATGGAGATGATGCATGTCATTGAACTGGCTCTAATCAAGCAATTAAATAACCAACCAAGCAATGAATCCCCGATACAATGCTCTATTCCACAACAAGATCAATCGGTTATTTTAGACTTTCCTTTTTTTAGAAATTTGTCTCAATCAACCGTTAACGAATTATTTAGATTGAGTAACATTAAAAACTATAAAAAAGGCAGTTTACTGTTTTTAGAGGGAGAACCTGCCTCTCGAATTTATGTCATTTTATGTGGTTGGGTCAAAATATACAAAAGCACCCCTGATGGCGATGAAACTGTTGAACAAATGCTCTCCACAGGTAACTTGGTTATCGAATCATCCATTTTTACTAATGACAAATACCACAGCAATGCACAAATCAGTAATGAAGCCAAACTAATGTCATTTCCCTCTTCAATTTATCGAAATTTATTAAACAAAGACCTTGCTTTAGCCTTAAATTCATTAAAATACTTATCACAAACATCCAGAAGTTACCTAAGTCAAATTGATAACAACCGTTTAAAATCTTCCAAGGAAAGAGTTGGGTGGTTTTTGCTCAAGCAATTTATTGAACAAAAAAACCCCAATACAATTTTATTGCCTTATGAAAAAACCATTATTGCTTCCTTATTGGACATGAAACCAGAAACCTTTTCTCGCTCCTTAAAATCCTTTAAAAGCAGAGGCTTGTCTTCAGAAAAACACCAAATTCAAATTAAAGACATAAAAATGTTATGCCATTATTGTGACGAAAACTTGTCAACTCATTGCCAATTTAAAAACAACCATTCAGAATGTAGGTTTAAATAATATGTCAACAAATAAACTCTTACCCTACCCTAAAGCACTTGAGTTAATCCAACAAGTTGCCACTAGCCATCGCATTAATTCAAGCCAACAGTGCGAATTGGAAAATGCGCTTAATCGTTTAGTAGCCGAAGACATCTTATCACCAATAAATGTGCCCAGTTTTAATAATTCAGCCATGGATGGTTTTGCCATCCAAACAAACGTTGTCAATGATACCATTAAAAAATTCGGCAGCATCACTCTTAAGGTATCAGGAAGCATCCAAGCAGGCGATTGCCAAGAGATTAATCCGGATACCGAGCATTTGGCTTGGGAAATTATGACTGGTGCTCCTGTTCCTGATTTATTTGATGGCGTTATTCAGATTGA
The DNA here is from genome assembly GCA_947311585.1 of uncultured Alcanivoracaceae bacterium. Classification (GTDB taxonomy): domain Bacteria; phylum Pseudomonadota; class Gammaproteobacteria; order Xanthomonadales; family Marinicellaceae; genus NORP309. The sequence goes on from CAMZLQ010000019.1 coordinate 15,581, forward strand.
AAAGGTAGAAATCAACCAAGATAATGGCAGCAAATCCATTACTTTGTCAGAATTAGTGCAAAAAGGCAGAAATATTCGAAAACGAGGAACAGACTATAAAATTAACGACACTGTAGTCAAAAAACACACCCTTATTCAATCGCAACATATTATGGCACTCGCCACTGTCGGTATTAAGTGCATTAAAGTTGTTGAAAAAATAAAAGTGGCTATTTTATCCACGGGTAATGAACTGGCTAAAAAGTCCTCATCTTCACTAACTTCTGGAAAAATATTTAATTCTAATCAACCTTTCTTAAAATCTTATTCGCAAAGTCTTAATTGTGACCCTGTTTTTGTTGGGCGTTGTCATGACAATATAAATGCTTTTAATAAACTGATTGATGATGCATTGGCAAAAGAGGTTAAGGTAATTTTTTCCACAGGTGCTGTCTCAATGGGAAAATATGATTTTATTCCTCAAGCATTACTTGCCCGTGGTGCAACAATTCATTTTCATAAAGCTAAGATTCGCCCGGGAAAACCAATTTTATTTGCAGAGTTACCCAATGGAGTTATTTACTTTGGTTTGCCAGGCAATCCAATTGCTGCAGCTGCTGGTATGCGGTTTTTTGTCTCACCATTTATACGCACCCTGTTAAAGCTTCCATCAGAAAAATTCCTCAAAGCACAAGTTTGTGAAGATATGAGTAAAAAGAAAGGTTTTCGCACTTTTGCTAAAGCACAGGTTCACATTGATGACAAAGGTCAATTATGTGTAAAGATGTTATCCGACCAAGGCTCTTACCAGTCGTGTTCGTTTGCTCAGTCTAATTGCTGGTTAATACTACCAGAGGAAAGTGAAAACATAAAAAAAGGCGAACTTATTGATATTGCCCCAATGATTCCAAATCAAATGGTGCTGTAGTGTCTCTTATTGCTGGTGTTATATTAGCTGGAGGTCAATCATCACGAATGGGTATAGACAAATCACAACTAACCATTAACAATCAAACCTTGTTAGAAAGAGCAAACAATTTACTTATTCAATCAGGTATTGAATCTATTTTTGTTAGCGGCCCTAATGGAATCCAAGATACCTATAGCAATATTGGGCCATTAGGAGGGATTTTTTCCTGTTTAGATCAACTAACTGAATATAACTATATCCTTTTTACGCCAGTTGATATGCCATTACTCACAAAAGAGATAGTTGAAAAATTAATCCATAAAAGTACCTTAGATATAAATCATTTAAGAAAACACAGATTTCCATTGATTTTGAAAAATACGATACAAGTTAGAGAGCTTATCCAAAATCAGATAACTAACAATGTTCTGTCTTTGTATCAATTATTCGAAAAATTAGAAGTCAACACTATTGAACATTGTTTTGATAAGGAGCTTTTTCTTAATACAAATACACCCATACAGTGGCAAGAGGCTAAGAAACAACTTCTATCACTAGAACCGTAATATTATCAGAACCGCCAGACTTCAGTGCGGCTATGGTCAATTGGTCAGCAATTTCTTGGGGATGAATGTTTTTTGCTAATATTGCTTCAATTTTATTGTCTTCAACTTCTTCAGATAACCCATCACTGCACAAAAGGAACTTATCTCCAATAGCCACCTCTCCTTGCTTTAGAGACACTTTTATTTCAGAATTATCAGTAACCCCTAATGCTTGAGTCACGACGTTTCTATGCGGATGCGTACGGGCTTGTTCTAGCGTAATTAAATTTTGGTCAACGAGTTCTTGAACATAAGAATGATCAGTAGAAATTGCTGTTAGTTGGTTATTTGAACTCTTGTAAATTCGGCTGTCTCCAACCCAAGCGGCATAATATTTATTATTTTTTATTTGCAACAGCACAATGGTAGTTCCCATAGGTAGATCACCACCTCGCTCATACGAACTGTCAATAATCGACTGATTGGCTTTTAAAATACTGTCTTTTAGGGACCCATTATTATTCAAAAAATACAACACAGAATCGCGTGCCATAGCACTAGCAAGTTCTCCATGATCATGCCCTCCCATGCCATCAGCGACTAACCATATATTTAAATCATGACTGACTCCATAAGTATCTTCGTTGTGATCTCGCTTGATTCCTGTATGGGTAACGTGTCCGATTTTAAAATTCATAGTGATTTAAATAGTTAGTCTTTCTTAGCATTCTATCATTAAAATAAAAAAAATAAAAAAAATATCCTAATAATAATCTATTAGACTTGAAGAGAATAAATTATAAAAAACTTTATCTTACTTAAATGTTCAGACAAATTATTAATTATTGTTGTTCTTTCCATTGCAATAAATTTTTATAAACCTGTATATTTTCGACATATTTAACTGCCGTCTCACCATCAACGCTAGATATTTGATTTAATTCTTTTAAAAAGGGTTTGACTTCACTCCATGAATCAGGATTTTTTCCTGATTTTTGAGCTAAAATACGTGCCTTTTCAAGGTTTCCAAAGCCAATATTATACGATGCCAAGGCAAATTTAACTCGAGCAGACTCCTTGATTCTCTTGGGTACTTTAGCCAATGTATTAATAAAATGTTTAGCACCTCCTTCTAATGATTGCAGCGGGTCAAGCCTATTGGTAACACCTTGTTCTTTTGCCACTGCTTTGGTTAACATCATTATTCCTTTTACATGCGTTGGTGAGACTGCTTTTGCATTCCAATGAGATTCTTGATAACTTATAGCTCCTAATAAAATTGGACTAATATCGTATTTGCTGGCAACGGCATAGACATTTTTTTTAACTTTATTCCACCGTCTTTTGTAGTTTTTTAAGAACTGAACCGTATCAGCAGGCTTAGAACGAGGTAAAGATTCTTTAATAACGGATTTATATTCTTCAACTTTTCCATCATTTTTATAACGACGAATAAAGGCATCTAACTCACGCTTAACCGAATAATCAGTTGTTGATGGCAGTAAAAATATTATTTCATTGGTTTGTGTTAATTGAATTCCACTGCGCAGTGCTGGAACATAAGACCGATAAACCGCTAAAATGTTAGAGTCAACAAGGGTGAAGTCAATGCTTCCATTAACAACACTGAGCAATAACTCATATAAGCTTTTATTTTCCACATATTTTATAACAGCATGGTATTGTTTTATTAAATTCTCTGCCGTATTAATATAAGAAGAATGAGCCAAAACCTCTCCTGACAATAAAGCTAGTTTATCTAAAGTTTTAATTTTTTCCTTTTTCAAGGAGGTCACTAATTTTATTGATGTGCTATCGTAACTTGTTGTGGCTAGAAATTGAGCCAATCTCTTTTTTGTTGCAATAAGGTTAGCCCCTGCAACATCCATAGCTTGAGAGGACAATAAAGCAAATAATTCTTTATTAGAATGGCTTACAGTCACTTTTAATTCGATTTCATTTTTATCACAAAATTGCTTTAGAATATCGTGTTCTAAACCAATTATCCCATCCAAACTCTGGTAATAAGTTAATGGACTAGGCCTTGTCACCCACGACAAATAACCTCTGGATTGAATCTTTTGCCAGTTGTTAAGCCTGTTTGGTGGACTGTATAAAAACAAAAACAAACAAATCATCAAAAGAGTATAAAATATAAACTTATTATTAAAAAATTCGTTCAAGTGATATTAAGCCATCTAATTTAAAATAACAGTCTAACGTGATAAGCTTTAAAATTGAAATCATTTACTTAATTTAAACAGATAAACTAATGCAAACAATGTAAATTTTGTATAATTGAATTTTGTCATTAGGAATACATTACATGAAAGCAGGTGGCTTTATATTGCGGTGGTTATTTGCCGTTTTGATTGTTTTAATTACGTATAACCCAACCCATTACTCATTATTTCACTGGTTAATTCCCTTTGAGAATGTTCAGTTGCCTTTAAAAATTCTGGCATCTCTGGTTATGCTGGTGGTTTACATTATCTTTATTCGAGCCACATTTCGTTCCATTGGCATATTGGGAATTATACTAGCAACAGCAGTAAGTTCTACAATCGTTTGGTTGTTTATTGATCAGGGGTGGATGAGTCTTGAAAATAAAACCGCCATAACTTGGATTGCTCTTGTGGTTGTTGGTACAATTCTAGGTATAGGTATTTCATGGTCACATATCCGCAGAAAGTTGACCGGTCAGTTAGATACAGATGATTTAGAGGATTAATAATGAGCTTAATTAACACCCCAGTTTCTTTTGGTGAAATCTTAGATAAAATCACTATTTTAGAAATCAAACAACAACACATTAGTGACGCCGAAAAACTTAAGAATGTGCGTCATGAATTAAATTTATTAACCGACACGTGGAATAAGAAAGTCACCAAAACCAGTGAAATATCTCAGCTAAAAGAACAGCTCAAACAAGTCAATCAAAGTTTATGGGATATTGAAGACAATATTCGCATTAAAGAATCCAAAAAAGAATTTGATGACGAGTTTATTCAAATTGCACGCAGTGTTTATTATGAAAACGATAAACGTGCTGCTGTAAAAAAAGAAGTCAATCTTCTATTGGGGTCGGAGCTCGTTGAAGAAAAATCTTACCAAAACTATAGCTAACTTTGATTACGGGCTTTTTCTTTTGCTTTGATTTTTAGATTGTGGCGTTTTTTTATAATCTCTTTAACGCCACCACCAATATGTTCTTCACCACGTTGCTTTGCGAGTAAAATTTGTTTTTCTCTTTCCGCAAACCGCTGTTTTTGTTCGGCTGTCACACGATAAAAGCAATGAGGACAACTCACACCCTCTTGGTATTTATCACTTTGCATTTCTTCTTGAGTAATTGGGTAGCGACAAGCAAAACATTGCCTATACTGACCTTTTTCTAAGTCATGATTAACGGCAACACGATTATCAAAAACAAAACACTCACCCTCCCACATCGTCTCTTCCTTGGGCACTTCTTCTAAATACTTCAAAACACCTCCTTGTAAGTGAAATACGTCTTCAAAACCTTGCTCCATTAAATATGCTGTGGATTTTTCACAACGAATCCCACCAGTGCAAAACATAGCGACTTTTTTGTGTTTTTTAGGGTCTAAATTTTTTTTCACGTATTCAGGAAATTCTCGAAAAGTATTGGTGTTTGGATTAACCGCATTTTTAAAGCTACCAATTTGGTATTCGTAATCGTTTCGCGTGTCAATGAGAAGGGTATCAGGGTCACTAATTAATTCATTCCAATCCTGTGGCTTAACATAACGGCCAACTTTACTTTTTGGATCAATTCCTTCGACTCCCATGGTGACAATTTCTTTTTTAAGTTTGACTTTGGTGCGATAAAAAGGCATGGAATCAGTAAAGGATTCTTTGCTGTCAAACGATTTTAATCGTTCATCTTGCCGCAACCAATTAAGTACCTTATCAGTGCCTTTTCTATTGCCTGCAATGGTTCCATTAATGCCTTCGCTAGCAAGTAACAACGTTCCACGAACATTGTTTTCCTGCATTATATTCAATAAAGGTTGACGTAAATCTTGAAAGTTTTCAAGACGCACAAAGTGGTATAACGCCGTAACGACGATTGAGCTTTTTTTCATTAATATTCTCCGCTTGCCAGAACGTAAATCTGGTGCTTTTTAATAATTATTGCGGCATCATATCAATTAATATGTAAATGTTCGAGTTTAGCCCGAATATTTCATAGGATAAGCCAAAAACAAAGCTTTTATCTTTAAATAACAACACTTTATCTCAACACTGTTACGGTTACACTTTGTACAAGTGGCTTTAAAAAAAACTAACTTCATATCTTGCATAAACATCACTAAAACCTATGAATAACTAGGTATATGGTGATATTTATGCAACATAATTCGCTATTTTTCCTTTAAATTCCATTCTCCAATGAAATATTGGGGCTAGCTATTTTTTAGTGTAAGAATTAACCAATTTTATCAATTCATCAGACTTGATTGGCTTAAGAAATATCTCATGAATTCCAATTTCTTCACAGGTTTGCATGACCTCATCGGTAATATCTCCAGTTAATAACACAATATTGGTAGCAGGAAATTCTGACAAGATGCGTCGTGACATATCTATCCCATTCATTTCAGGCATCGAGTTATCAGTTAACACCAAATCATATTTCTGGGCATTTTTAAAAAATAAATCGATGCCTTCCAAACCATTTTTACCGACATCGTAATTAATATTATTTTCGTCAAATATCAGTGTAATTAACTCAACCAAAGAGGAGGAGTCCTCAACCAGTAAGATTTTTTTAGAACTCTTAGGAGACCTTATGCGAGGTTGTGATTCTTTTGAGGAGTTTTTATGCTTTTGCTCTACTAATGGGATTAGCAATTTAAAACACATTCCCTCATTGTCATTTGCATAGACTTGAATATGTCCATTCATTTTGTGTATATTGGTGTTAACCACGTGCAACCCGATTCCTGTGCTGTTCGTATTGGCACTAAAAAATGGTTTAAAAATATGAGGTAATAGGTCTTTTTCAATGCCTTTTCCAGTATCAGCAATGATTAACTCCAAATAAGTCCCTTTAATAGTTTGTTGGCAAGAGGTGCATAAATCACTGCTTTTGTTATCTACCACGGCAGTGGTAATTGTAATCTCACCATAATCACCACAGGCATTTCGAGCATTAATTATTAAATTCAAGATAATCTGATTAAACTGACTCAAATCTGCTTTTATAAAGGCTTTTTCTGTAGAAAAATTCATCGTGAACTGAATGGTATTTGGAATACCTAGTTTTATTAAAGATAAGATATCCGTCAAAGCATCATAAACACAGAAAGTATGGCTTTTATCTAAATCTTTTCGTGTAAAATTAAGTAACTGTCCGATGACTTCTTTACAATTTTCAGCGGTTAATAATATGTTATTGAGCCATTTAAGGTTTTCATTTTGTTGAGTATCCTTTTGTTCTAAGTCTTTTTTTATGACTTCAGTGCCGATAAATATGACTGATAACATATTGTTAAAGTCGTGTGCAATACCACTGGTCAGCTGTCCCACAATTTCCATTTTTTGAGCTTCTTTAAGTTGCTTTTCTTTATCTAAGGTCAGCACCATTTGTTGCTCTAACTCTTTACTTTTCTTCTCTATTTCTGCATTTAAAATCTCACGACTTTGTTGTTCTCTTTGCAGTTCTCTTTTCTGAATCAGTTTCAAAGACTCTGTTTTTTTTGTAACAAGTTTTGATAATTTGTCCGTTTCTTTTCTATGCCTTAAGTTTCTATAAAAATCATTAAGATAATAAAGAAGAATCAGTGCAATCCCTACTAATGTGATAAACCACGGTTTTTGATAAAAATAAGGCGCTATACTAAAATGAATAGAATTTTCTGCACCTTCACTCCAACCACTAAATGAGTTTTTTACTTGTGCTTTAAATTCATACGCATTTGGTTTTAGGTTGGCATAAACAACTGCATTTTTATTTTCCGAGTTGGTATAATTCCATTCTGTGTCAACTCCAATCAGTTTATATCGGTATTCCAGAGGTAACAAAGCATTTAAAGATTCTCTTCCAAATGTGAAATTATAGGATTTTTTACTTGGAGCAAGTTCCAACTTTGCGGACTCATACTCTATTGCTTCATCATCAACTTTCAAATCAATGTTAATTGACTTTGGTGGTTGAACTGGCATCTTGTTTCCCTTTTTTAAGGATAAAACACCACTTTTACAAGTGAAAAAAACCTGAGAATCGTAATTCTTAACAACAGAACCATGACCACTATTGCATTCATTCTTATTTAAGCCTGGAGTTGGCAAAATTTCAAATGCCAAGGAATCCTTTTGAGAATAATCTAACAACCATTCTTCTCTTATTCGTAAAATTCCGTTTTCCCCTAATATAACCAAATCATTATTGGAGGTAATTTCAATGTTATAAAAGGAAAATTGCCTTAAGATTTTATTAAGTTTATACCTTTTTACTTGTTTACCATTAGTTTTAACGAGTTGATTGTCATTACTGCTATAATACCAAATGGAATCGGACTTATTATCATAGGCAATAACAAAATTTAAATTTTGTAAATTATTAGTTATTTCATTTTGAACAAAACGACCCTTCTCGTAAATATAAACATTTTGTTCTGTTATCATTAAAATTTTCTTTCCTTTTAACAGGAGCAAAGTGCTAATAATTTCATTATTAGGAAGACTTAATCGTTTAAAGCGAGAGTTGTCTTTCAAGTTTTTATAAAACAACCCTTTCTCAGTACCAACCCATAAATTGTTATCCGTATCTTTTTGTAGGAATTTATAAAATAATGCCCCTATTTCTGAAATAATTTTCGGATTTCTTCCTGCTGCATCAAATAGCACTAAATCAGATTTATAGGCAACCCAAACCTGATCATTGAGCCCTTCTTCAATATCGTATAAAGCACTTTTTTTTAATTCAGGCAACAGTGTCGTGATTTCTTGGTTGTTATGAATTACGGAAAGACCATTATATCCACCCAACCACTTATCATGATTTTTAGTCTCTATATAGCTGACTGGACTTACATTTGTTTGAAGCAATTCAAAGGGAGTTTGCTTAAGCCTAAAGAGTCCTTCTCCCCAAGTCGCGAACCAAATATTTCCATACTTGTCCTCAACTATGCCTCTTATTCGCAATCTCATGTTATTGGAAAGGTTAATTCTTTTAAGTGTTTTATTAGTGTAAAGGACAAGACCTTTACTTGTACCAAACCATATCCGACCAATGGAGTCTTCGAAAATTACTCGCGCGATAACAGGTATAGAATGAGAGTCCATTACATGGTTTTTGGTATTATATTTAAAAACACCTTTATTGGTATTGATTAACAATATTCCATCACTGGTCAAAAACATTGACACCACGATTAACTCAGAGTTACCTAATAAAATTTTATCAACTGTCTTTGCGGTATTATCTAATACATAAACACCCCCTTGAGAACCAATAAAAATATCGGCAGAATCAGAAGGGATATGAATTGATGTCACCTTAATATCAGTAACTTGTTGTGCTTTTTGATGGTTGTTTGAAATTTTGTAAAGCCTGAAATCGCTAGCAAACCAAACTGAATCATCCCTAGATACTGCAAAATTTCTGAAAATATTATAATTTAAAGAATGCTCAAACTTAGTAACTTTATCATCTTCAAGCTTAAAAACACCAAAAGCGTTAGCTGCCCACATGTTCTCTGGATTCATGAATAACTTTGCAAAAGAGACATTATTAGGAGTGGAGTCAAAAGGATAATATTTTGTAAAGTCGTTTCCGTCAAATGATTTTATACCATCACCAGTTGCAAGAATTAAATGACCACTCTTTGTGTCATATATAACATCACCAATAACCGTTTTACCAAAGGCATTATTAACATGCCATTGACTAATGTGAAAATATTCCGTTTCAAGATTTTCATAATCAAATGCATTAGCATTAATACTAAAGAATAAGATCCAAAAGCACCTGTATATGAAATTTTTCATTTCAAAAATCTATTTAAATTCATAACTATATTATACATGGAAACATTAATAAAAATCAGACCAAACGGTACTTTTATTCATGATTTGTTGAAATAAACCAGATTGCAAATGCTGTTGCAACCATCTTTTAAGCGCATGAAAGGATAAAGAATCAAACCACGTTTTATTTACAAAAGCAAACTGCCTAATAAAAGGAAAAATAGCACTATCAGCAAGAGAAATTGTATTGGCATACAAATTGTCTTTTGACCCAAGTTGTTTATTAAGCACAGATAAAAACCACATGCATTCATCACGGTAATATTTTTCTGACATTTCATGTCGATCAGAATATTTATACCTATCAAGCTGCGGTTTAAATTTTTCATCGCATAATTTTATTAAATCAAATTGATTATCAGCATGCATCCAACCATCACTGTCTTGTTGTTGTAATGCCCAAAGCATAATATCCAAACTTTCATCAATAACTTTATTTGGCAAAACCAATACAGGAACAGTGCCTTTAGGAGAGTAAGTCAACAGTGACTTTGGCTTATCCTTGAGCAAAATATCGCGCAATTCAAAATCTATTTGGGCATAAGTTAATGCCATACGAGCACGCATTGCATAAGGGCAACGCCGAAAAGAATACAAGATAGGTTTGTGCATAAAACTTCAATTATTCAAAAACATGTTACAATTTTAACTATTTTCAACCAAATAAAAACAACTAGCGTCTGTATAGGCATGATTAATAAAGTTTACATTGAATACCTTTTACTTAAAGATGACAAAAAATCCTTTGCCGAGATAATTAGCATTATCCATCCAAAGCTTTTATCCTTTGCAACAAATATCTTAAAGGATAAATCAATCGCCCAAGATGCAGTGCAAGAGTCATTAATCAATATCATCAAAGGTGTAGCTAAACTTAAAGATCATAAAAAGTTTCACGCATGGATATACCAAGTTACACGCAATAAGTGCTTGGATATTATCCGTAAAAATAGTAAATATAAAAAAGACTGTGAAATAGATGCTATTGCCGAACCTCAAAGCAAAGCCACTAATCACGACGAACAACACGACATGATGCGGATGATTAACCAATTGCCGCCAAAACAAAAAAACATTATTCAACTTTTTTATTACGATGGTTTTAGCGTGCGAGAAATTGCAGAAATTTTAACCATACCTGCAGGCACCATCAAGTCACTTTTATTTGATGCCCGCAACAACTTAAAACAACTTTTTGGAGAATAAAATGACATCTATAGACGATAAAATAAAACAAGCATTGAATGAGGAATTTAATGATATTGTCGATAACAATGAAAAACTCAATTCAAGTTATTATAAACAGTTCATTGCTGGCTTTAAAGGTAAAAACAAACGCATTTATAAACTGGGGTATTTGATAGTAATAATTTTATACATAGCCTGTGCTTTCAGTGTTTATAAATTTGCTCACTACCCAACTGACGAGATTAAGCCGCTTTTAAGGTGGGCAATCACAAGCCTTTTCTTTGGCATGGCTGCTTTGATTGGAGAATCGTGGTTTTATAATGAGTTAGGACGGGATAAAGTCATGAGGGAAATTAAATTAGTCGAATTACAATTAGCGCAAGTGCTTAAGAATCAAGAAAAAACATGATACACTATTGATTAATATACAGCTTACTATTTGAGTTTAATTGGGTTTAACCGCAATCCCTCGAATAGTTGGACGGACAAAGGCTGGGGCTTTACGCATACTGGCCTTTGTTATTTGTTTTATTGTGAAACCTGTTTCGAGCATGTATTTTTCGGTTTCGCGGTTGGTGTGGCAATTGCCAGAAATACGTTTCCAAATGGGATTGATGCGATTTTGCCATTTAAGCCTATTGGGGTTATTTTCTGCTGCCACATGTTCCATAAACAAGAAAAGACCACCAGGTTTTAACACACGATAGACTTGTTTAAGTGCATCATGTGGAGAAGTTACCGAACAACAAACCAAAGTTGAAACCACGCAATCAACGCTATTATCAGCCAAATCAATATCTTCCATCCCAAAGGATTTAACTTGAGTATTTTTTAAAGATGAATTTTCTAACTTTTCTAGCAAGCGTTTACGCATAAATTCATCAGGTTCTGAAATAATCAACTTATCCACCTTTTGTGGGTAAAAGTTAATATTAGCACCAGTTCCTGCTCCAACTTCCAGAACTTTTCCATAAGCATTAGCCAACAACTCTTTGCGCCAATCTTGCAAACAAGCCGTTTCAGTTTTGGCAATCATAGGGTCGTAAATAAAAGCGAAAAATCGTGACATAGTTATTTCCAAATGTAAGATGAATCATTAATGGATAGTATAAAGTATAATTAATCATTAAGCATCAATTATTGTAAGGTGGGCTTGCCCAACCTATTTAAAACTGATTGAAAATCGAAGTATCTGAAACAATTTTGGTGGGAAAATCCACCTTACGAATTAGTCTTTATTTTTATTCAAATCTAGCAATTTGACAATTTTTCTAACTCCAAATATTAAAAATAAAGCGAGTAATAATTCAGCAATTGTTGCGGCAGTATCACCTTTTTGCTCTAAAGAGACTATAAAGTCAATTGATGAATTATCAAAATAAACAATCCACAAGTAAGCCCAATAAAACATATCGACCAATGCATCTAGTAAAAAATACAAACCCAATACTATAATCAATGTAGTTAAAAGATATTCATAAGACTCTGATGTCAAATCTAAAGTTTTACTCTTTTGATAAGGAATTATGCCTTTTGCAACAGTCATAGGAAACAATAACAAAAACAGCGACAAACTCAATGTTAAAATTGGATACACGAAATAATAAATAGATATATTTTGCCCGTTTTGATTAGATACAGATACAATTAAATCAGAAACATTAATTAATACGTTAACAGCAAGAAAAATAGAAAATACCCTGACTATTATTGCTAATATGTGAATGTCTTTCATTATCATATGCTCTTTTCTAGATTCAAATAGATTAGCAGGTTTAGTTCAATCAGTCAAACAGTTTATTTCAAAACTCAATGAGCAACCTGTCAAAATTGTTAGGTAAAACAAAACCCATAACTTAATTCCTTTCTTCGAGAAAATCACATAAAGAGAATGATTTAACCATCATAATCAATCACAATCTTTTTGGTTTTGGGCAAGGATTGACAACTGAGGATATAACCTTTTTCAAGTTCCCAGTCTTCGAGCGAATAATTATTGAGCATTTCTACTTCACCTTCGGCTAATTTACAACGACAGGTAGCACACACCCCTGCTTTGCATGAATAGGGCATTTTGATTTTTGAATCGAGTGCCGCATCGAGTAAGGTTTTGTCTTCGCCTTGTTTGATTTCGTACCGTGAGGTCACGCCGTCTATAGTGACCATCACACCTGAATCCAGCGTTGCAGTTTTTTTCTTTTCACTCATGACTTGTCCTTCGGATAAGAACTGTTCGCTATGAATGATGGTTTTATCCACACCATTTTCGGTTAAAACCGCTTTCACTTCATCAATCATGCCACCTGGCCCGCATAAATAATAGCCTGCAATATCAAGTTGTTGCAATTCTTTTTTAAAGATTGTTATAACTTTATCTGTGTTAATTCGACCCGAATATAAGGCAACATCAATCGGTTCTTGCGACAAAAAATAACTGATTGATAAACGCTCTGGGTATTGATCTTTTAAATCAGCCAACTGACTTTTGAGTAAGGTGCTTTGCACTGTTGAGTTGCCGTAATAGAGATTGATATGGCTGTTTGAGTGGTGCAAAACTTCATAAATCATACCCAAAACTGGCGTAATACCGCTACCTGCGGCAAACATGGCGTAGTTTTTGTCATCTTGTGGCACCATGACAAAGTGACCAGTTGGTGCCATGACTTCAAGCGTATCTCCAACCTTGTATTCACTTTGAGCCGCTTGTGAAAACAAACCGCCATCCACTTTTTTTATCAAAACTTTGATGTCATCGGAGTTACTGGGATTAAAGATGGAATAACTGCGTCGGATTTCTTCACCATTGACGTTTTTTTTGAATGTCAGGTGCTGTCCCGCTTGCCAGATAAAAGTGGGCTGGTAATACACAGGAATATCCAAAGTCCAAATGACTGCATCATTGGTTTCTTGTTGGATGTTTTTTATTTTTACTTTATGAAATTCATACATAATATCTTCATTGTATAAAAAGCGTAACGCAAAGTTCGCAAAGTTTTCGCAAAGGTCGCAAAGAAAAAAATAGAAATAATCTTTGCGAACTTTGCGCCTTCTCGGCGATCTTTGCGTTACATCTTTGGTTTTCTAATGGCATTTGAAATAATCAAATGGCTCTAAACAATCTTTGCATCGGTACAATGCTTTGCAGGCTGTTGAGCCAAATTGACTCAACAGTTCTGCATTTTTACTGTTGCATTGTGGGCAAATTATTTTCCCACTACGCGATGGTGGCATTATGCCATATTCAAATAAGGCTTTCTTACCTTTTTCACTTATCCAATCAGTGCTCCATGCAGGGTATAATTGCGTTATTACTGTTACTTTGGTGGGTAAACCCACCTTACGTCCTTGCTTTGACAAGACCTTAATGATGTCTTGTTCCATTACTTCCATCGCTGGGCAGCCTGAATAAGTTGGGGTAATGGTGACTATTATTTCATCATCATTTACTTCAATATTTCTTATAACACCCAAATCGTGTAATGACAATACAGGGATTTCTGGGTCGGTTACTTGGGCGAGTATTTTTTTTATTTTTTCTATCATAATAATTTTTTGTAACACGGAGTTTAATAAAAATCCCTCTAAACATTTTTCTTCCACTTCACTTTTACAAGAACACTAATACCTATCCAAAAGATAGCAACCCGCATAATTCGTTTAATTAAGTATCCTTCACACAACCTATCTTTTATTTCGTACATTATTACATAGGAAAAAACATGAATATCAAAGTATGATAATATAGGTATTAACAGTAAAAATCCCATGAGTCCAAGTATTAACAAGGAAAATATATGCATTCGTTTATTGGTGACTTCTTGACTTACTTTAGGTCTTTGTTCACTTACTGCCCATAAATTTAAGCTAATTAATATTAAAGTTAATAACTGAGTTCTATAATAAATTCCTCGCAATGCCAAATCCACACATAGAAGTGTAAAAAAGACAAACCAGAGTAAATATGTTTTTTTAATTCTCATTATTCCAACTCTCTGTATGAAATCAAAAATTATCTTATGATAAAACTATTACCTAACAATCTGTTACTTATGCGAATGCTTTTTATCATTTTTAGTAATGATAACAAGCAATTCACCTATTAGGGAATGGCTTTCATCCATTAAAATCGTGGACTAAAAGTCCACGCGCCTGAATTGGGTTTACCACTCACAACCTGGATAAGCCCGTTGTAAAAACTGCATTTCACACAGCATTTTACCTAAATATTCGCTGTGGTGCCCTGTTCTACCACCTGTAGCTTTCCAGCCAGATTGCGGTATTTCTAAGGGAGTTGTTGC
>CAMZLQ010000020.1 GCA_947311585.1 uncultured Alcanivoracaceae bacterium
CACCTCACACGCAAATTTTATCCTCATTTTTCTTTCGCCCCATAATACTTTCACAGTCTTTATAGTCAGAAATAAAAACCCATCAGCAAAAAACAAGAATACCATTTTTGCTTGTACCAAAGGCTTTCTACGTCTTCTCCGTGAACCCTCCGTGTTACTACAAACCATTTCCAAGACTGATTAATTAAATTAATATCGCATTATCCAATATTTATTCCAGAGCCCCAGAATTATGCTAATATGCTAAGCTCTCTGATAGATATTAAATTGGCAATAAAATACGAACCATAGTGAAATGGTTTGTATTTTAATAAGTAAAAGTATTGTTTTATTGGTTAATCTTTTCGATTATCTTTAAAGGTTCGCCAACCACTTATCATTGTACTAATAAGTGTTTGTCTTGACATAATGTCCTCACGAAATGCGACATAGACATGCATCATTACAAATAAAATAATTGCCCACATGCCAAGATGATGGAATGTATGAACGTCTTGTGATTGGCCAAATAATGGAATAATCCATGAGCTGAACCATGTAAACTGCCAGCTATCAAAGCCTGTACCTTCACCGTATAAAGCTAACCCAGTGAAAATCATAAAGAATGTTCCCCACACCAACATAACATGCATAAAGATTATTGCCATTGGATTATGACCAACATATTTTTTTGGTTCTTTGGCAATAAACATATACCATTTCATTTCATGCCAAACCTCACCCCAAAACTTGCTACTGAATATTGGCGGTAAAAATATTTGCTTTGCATGAGAGTTACCAACAAGCGCCCAATATATTCGACCAATGAAGCCAATGACGAAGACATATCCTGCAGCAAAGTGGGCAAAGCGTATATAACCCATAAGGAAATGTTCGTAGGCTTCGCCTGATAGGCTCGACAATGGAGAGCCAATTAAATAACCTGTGATAGCCAGTACAGTAATCGCTAGTGCGTTAATCCAGTGCCATAAACGCACTGGAACTTCATACACATAAACCGATTGTTCGTTTTTTGTCTTAGTAGACATAACTATACCTCCATTATGATCCAATTGGGCCAGTTGTGACTTTGACCAATTCTTCACCTTCTTCGGACATAACATGTGTTGAACACGCTAAACATGGATCAAAGCTGTGGAGATTTCGCAGGATTTCAACGGGCTCTTCAGGAACTTCAACCTTGGTATTCATCATGGATGCTTCAAATGCACCAATATTTCCCGCTTCATCTCGTGGTGAACCATTCCAAGTCGTTGGCACGACACACTGATAGTTCTCAATTTTTTGGTCTTTAATCTTAATCCAGTGACCTAGAGCGCCACGAGGTGCCTCAGAAAAACCAACGCCTTTGGCCTCAGCAGGCCAGTCATTCGGATCCCACATCTCTCCACCATGGGTTGTTGAATCACCATTTTTAATGTTTTTCATGAGTTTTTCAAAGAAATACAATTGTTGGTCAGCGGCCCATTGTGCTTCTAGGGCACGTGCAGCCGTTCTTCCCAAGGTGGAAAACAATGCCTCAAGTGGGACATCTAATGTTTTAAGAGTGTAATTAATTTGCTCGGTAAAATATTCATGCCCTTGTGCATAACCTACAATGTATCGAGCCAAAGGCCCAACTTCCATCGCGTGGCCTTTCCAGCGCGGTGCTTTAATCCATGAATATTTAGCAGCTTCATCAAGTTCTTCAATATTGTGTTTTGTGCCTTTGGCAGAACTGACATCAAAGTTGGGGTCAGTTATGCCTTCCCAAGGGTGAAGACCTTTGACACCATTGGGATATTTGTACCATGAATGTGGTACAAATTCTTGAATTTCATCAGGGTCTCGTAAATCAATTGGGTGGACCTCATCTAGTTTACCATTAATGATTGCTCCTTGCGGCATCATTAAGTTGCCAGCAGAATAATCATTGGCTCTATCAGGAATATCGCCATAGGCCAAAACATTTGAGCCAGATATTCCGCCTCCATACAACCAGCCTTTATAAAATTGTCCAATAGCCAAAATATCAGGGATATAGACATTGTCCACGAAAGTTTTGGTGTCTTTAATGATTTGATGTACTTGGTTGAGGCTCGCCATGTTTAACGCTCCAACTGCCCCGGTATCATCCATGTTAATGGGGCAAGGAACACCACCAACAGTCCAGTTAGGATGGGTGTCTTTTCCACCGAAAATAGTACGGGTCTTCATGATTTCTTTTTGAAAATCTAATGCCTCTAAATAATGCGTTACTGCCATTAAATCGGCTTCTGGTGGAAGCAAGTAAGCAGGGTTGGTCCAATAACCATTTTTAAATGGGCCGAGTTGACCTGAGGCAATAAATTTCTTTAAACGATTTTGCACATCACGAAAATATCCAGGAGAGGACTTTGAATGATGCGGAGAAACTTGTTGTTGCAAAGCTGATGTTGCTTTTGGATCGGCTTTTAAGGCATTCACTGGATTAACCCAGTCCAATGCATGCAAGTGATAAAAATGCACCAAGTGATCATGAATTTGTAAAGACAACTGCATAATATTACGTATGCTGTTAGCGTTTTCTGGAATGTTTATTTTCAAAGCATCCTCTACCGCTCGAACCGAAGTCAAAGCATGTGTACCTGTGCAAACGCCACAAATACGCTGTACAAATGCCCACGCATCACGTGGGTCACGGCCTTTAAGAATGACTTCTAATCCTCTCCAGATTGTTCCAGAAGAAACCGCATTGGTAATTATATTGTCAGAGTTGATATTAACTTCGGCTCGCATATGTCCTTCAATACGAGTAACTGGATCAACAACGTGTCGCGTTCCTGATGAATCAAGTGTGTAACCGTTTGGTGTTTGGATAATGCTCATTATGCTTGATCTCCTTTGTTTTGTGATCGTTTCAGGGCGGATATGGCAGCGTGTGCAGCAATTGCACCACCGACAACGGTGGCAGCACCAATGCCAACTTTATCGGCATTTTCTTCAACACCAAATTGATTGATGCCAGATAAGCGATTATAAAAACCACCTTTGTCCCAAAAACCATCCTCAGAACAGCCAATACAGGGGTGACCTGCTTGAATTGGAAAAGACAATCCACCATTCCAGCGGATAGTGGAACACGCATTATAAGTAGTTGGTCCTTTGCAACCCATCTTGTATAAGCAATAACCCTTTCTTGCACCTTCATCATCCCATTTTTCAACAAACTGACCTGCATCAAAGTGGCCGCGACGGTAACATTTGTCATGAATGCGTTGCGAGTAAAACATTTTTGGGCGGCCTTGGCGATCCAAAGAAGGCAGGCGTTCAAAAGTGAGCATATAGGTAATCACGGCAGTCATGACTTCCGCAATTGGTGGGCAGCCAGGAACTTTAATAATAGGTGCATTGCCCAAATCGGGTACTTTATGTATGGGAGTAGCCCCCGTTGGATTAGGCGAAGCAGCCTGCACACAACCCCAAGAAGCACAAGAGCCCCAAGAAATTATGGCTTTAGCGTGTTTTGCAGCATAACGTAACTGTTCTGTATAGGGTTTGCCTGCAATAATACATGACATGCCCCCCGTATTTTCTTGTTCCAATCCAGGGTTGCCTTCACAAGCAAGAATAAAGTTACCGTCGTACTTCTCAATGGTTTCTTCAATAATTGCCTCAGCTTGATGTCCTGCTGCAGCCATAATCGTGTCGTCATAATCCAAAGAAATCATAGATAAAATAACGTCTTTAGCCAGAGGGTGGGCAGAACGAATAAAAGACTCAGAACAACATGTGCACTCAAGTCCGTGCAACCAAAGAACAGGTATTCGCGGTTTGTTTTCCATCGCATCAGCAATTTTAGCCGCATAAGCAGGGCTTAATCCCATAGCTGCTGCAGTTAAGCTGCAAAACTTTAAAAAGCTTCGGCGGGTAATCCCCTGTCTTCTCATGACATCATAAAAGGTCTCTGTCATCGTATTAACTCCTCTTGTATTTATTGATTTTAATATAATAACAATTATGATAAATTTTTAATAGGCAATATTTCAACACCTGTACCTATTATGTTGATTGACAATCATTCTCATTAATCAAGAAAATAAAGACAATAAACTATTCTATTTGATATATTGTTGTAAAGTAGGTTTGCGTACAATAAATAAAAAGTTTACAATAGCGTTTTGTATATTAGAATAGTTGAGAGTTGAATTAATGAATAAGAAAGCACTCATTTTAGGTATAGGAAATATACTCTGGGCAGACGAAGGCTTTGGTGTTCGAGCTGTTGAAAAACTCAACCAATATTATCAATTTGATGACAACGTCAAGGTAATGGATGGCGGCACGCAAGGCATTTACTTGGTTCAATTTGTTGAAGAGGCAGAAATATTGGTGGTTTTTGATGCCATTGATTACGGTTTGGAGCCTGGTGAAATGAAGCTTATTGAAGGTGAGGGCGTTCCCAAATTTATGGGTGTAAAAAAAATGAGTTTGCACCAAACAGGCTTCCAAGAGGTACTAATGATGGCAGAAATGCTTGACAGATACCCAAAACATTTGTTATTGGTTGGAGTTCAACCTGTTGAATTAGAAGATTTTGGTGGAAGCTTGCGAGAAAAAACCCGACAACAAATAACCCCTGCAATTGAAGCCGCTTTAGACTGGTTAAAACAATTTGACATTCATGCGACAAAAAGAGACAAGCCATTATCTAAAGAACATGCTTTAGCTGGTAAAGAAATGGACATCAAAACTTACGAAGAACAAAGACCGCCAGCAGAAGTCGCCAGTAGAATCGGTGATAATCGTGTATTGCACTCAAAAGAGTTTCACATCCAATACAAGCCACACAAATTAGATGAAGAAAAAGTCATTGCTTGTGACGTTGATCATCGAGGCAAGTATTAATGTGTATCGGTTTGCCAATGCAAATAAAAGAAACGGGTTTTGGTTATGCCAAATGTGAAGGCATGGGAATCAAACGTGATGTTGATACCTTGCTGGTAGGTGATTTACCCATTGGTACATGGGTTTTGGTTTTTCTTAACAGTGCCAGAGAAGTATTAACCCCAGAAAACGCAGATAAAATAACCAAAGCAGTCACTGCTGTTAATATGGTAATGGAGAATGATGGACAGATTTCACAAAACGGCATGGACAACAATGCCATCGATGCTTTATTTGCCGACCTAATTGACCGTGAACCGCAAAAACCAGCCTCACTTATTGCTTTTGAAAAAGCCCAAAAAAAACTATTGGAGAAAAACTAAATGCCATCAGTCCTTATTAAGAACATGATTGAGAAGTACAATTATCCAGTTTTGGATGAAGAAAATATTGATGAATTCATCAAATCACAAGACGAATGTGTCTTATTTTTTGCCAACGACCCAACGCGTTACCCTGAGAGTGATGATGTTGCCATGATTTTACCTGAACTGGTTAAGGAATACGGCAACCGTTTCAGTGCGGCATTTGTCGAACAAAAGTCGGAACGAAGTTTGCAAAGACGATTTGGTTTTGCCCGTTGGCCGACGCTAGTTTTCTTAAAAAAAGGACAAAAACTTGGGCATATTAGCAAGGTACAGGACTGGAATGATTACATTCTTAAAATAAATGAGTTGTTAACTTCAGAACCAGAACCTGTATTTGATATTCCATTAACCGTAAAACCAAATAATTAAGCTCCAGGAGCCATAAAATATGAAAAAATGTGATATACCATTAAAAGTCGTCGGTCCAGGATCACAACCTGCCGATAGCGATGGTGCTGAAATTTCCTTTATGAATTTACCAGCAGGCATGACAACCTTTGAAGCACCTATCGTTCCTGAGCCTGAAGAAGTTGTAGGCATGGAGCAAGCATTGGCCTTGGCTCATGAAATACAAAGTTGTTTAACGCAATATAAAGTTGGCGAAAAGGCGGTCATTTTTGATTTGAATAAATTGGATGACAAAAACAGCCTGTTTATGGATCAATTGCTGGGTGATGGCGAGGTCAGTATTCAGTACAATGGTGAAGTTCAAATCGAAATTCAAGAATCGGTATTGGCAGGATTGTGGCGCGTGCGTTACCTTGATGCCAATCAAAATATTGTACAAGACACCATGGAAGTGGCAGATGTTCCTAGTGTCGTTACCGAATTAACATTCAAAAACGCACAAGAAAATTTTGATATGTCTCGCATTAAAATTCCAGAAGCAATTTATAACGCTCCACCCTTGTTGGTTGAAGTCAGTGATAAACTTCCAGAATTAAAAAAAAGTGATGAGCCACACATTATCAATTTATCCTTATTGCCTCATACTGATGATGATATATCCTTTATGTCTCATGTGTTGGGCATTGGTCCAACGATAATTCTTTCACGTGGTTATGGTAATTGTCGAATTAGCAGTACGGCGACTAAAAATGCTTGGTGGGTGCAATTTTTTAATTCACAAGATACTTTGATATTAAACACTTTAGAATTAGTTGATATACCAAACGTGGCAAAAGCCTCTAAGGAAGACCTTGAAGACAGTGCTGAACGCTTGCAAGAAATTTTAAGCATTTACCATGACGAGGTCTAGCAATGGATGATGCAATATTACCGGGTTCTTTTGGTGGTGACAAAAGCAAGCTAAAAGATGACTCAAAACTTGAGTGCAAAATCTGCTGGCATGTTTACAACCCTGAAGAAGGCGATAATTACTGGCAAATAGCTCCAGGCACACCCTTTTCCGAATTGCCTGAAGATTGGTCCTGCCCTGAATGCGATGGCAATAAGAATGATTTTATGTTAATTGATAAATGATGAAAACCCAACAATCACAAGAACCGCAAGAAATTGAAGCTATTGTCATAACTGAGGATGAAATAAAAGACAAAATTTTTTTAATAGAATCTGTTTTCACTAGAATTTATCAAGAAAACATGAAAGACGTGCCAGTAATTAACGAAAAATTAGAAGTAAGCGTCATAGGCTTGCAACAATGGCAAGAGCTCTATCTTGGTGTGCTTATAACGCCTTGGTTTATGAATATTATTCTACTACCCTATGAAACTGACATGTGGATTGATTTGTCCGAACTGAGCAAGGAAACCCATATCTTTCCCTCAGGACGTTATTCTTTTATAATCGGACGAGATAATGAATTGGGCACTTATCAAATGTGTTCGTTATTTTCACCGATGTTTGAATTTACAGACAATGAGGCGGCATTGGACACTGCCACGGTAGTCATTAAAGAATTAATGAACGTCGAAAATATCGAACAAACCGATATAGATTCGGAACAAATAGAACGCATCTGGAAAGGGGAAGAAGAGCATCCTGGCTATGGTGATGAAAGTGATGAAATATCTGAAGATGAATCAAAAGGTGATTGTGAAGATGAAAAAGTTCAAGATAAAACAGAGCCAACACCGATTAAAGACTTAAAAGAAAACATGCAAACACCCATCAGCAGACGCGATATGTTGCGTGGTGCTTTTTTAAGAAAAAGTGATAACAAGAATGATTGAAGGACAGCTCATCATTGATGTTAAAAGAAGTTCAAGTGATACAACCGTCACTATAACTTCAAGTCGCCCCTTGCACGCTTCACAATTATTGGTGGGTAAAAGTCCTGAACAAGCCTTAAAAATCGTGCCCTTATTGTTTAATATTTGCGGTACTGCTCAATCCTATAATGCCTTTAGGGTCTTAAATAACAAAAAAAATTACAAAAATAGTGCCCAACAAATCTTAGTACTTACCGAAACTTTAAAAGAACATTTGTTGCGAATATTCTTAGATGCGCCTCAATTACTCAACATTAAAGCAAGTGATGTTAATTTATCTTTTGTTGCTCAATTGGTCAAGCAAATGCAGGCGAGCATTCTAGGAGGTCAACCCATATTTGATTTTGAAAATAATGCAACAATTCAGCAAGCTGAAACACAGGCTTTGATTGATGAAATTGAAACCTTTCTTGAAAAACATATATTTGGTATGCCAATAAATCAATGGCAACAAATTAGCACATACCACACTTTAATTGAGTGGTCAAAAAAACAGCAAAGTATTGCCACAAAGGCAATAAATACAATTATTAATAATGATTGGTCGTCACAAGCGGCTATTTCCTTACAGCCTTTGCCTGCTTTATCTGTAAAAGAATTAGAAATAGAATTGGACAATGACAATGCTAAACATTTTATTGCTCAACCACGCTGGCAACAAAAAACCTACGAGACCACGCCATTAACTCGGCAACGTAATAATAGATTAATCAAAGATTTAAAAGAAAAGCATGGGAATGGCTTGTTAACCCGTTGGCTTGCACGTCTCGTTGAAATTTCACTATTGCCTTTACAAATACGGACTTTACTGGCAAACAAATCTGCAACAACTGAATCATCACAAATAGCACAAATAGAAGCCGCTCGCGGACGTTTAATTCATCGTGCTGTCGTCGTGAACAATAAAGTAAAAACTTATCAAATTGTCGCTCCAACCGAATGGAACTTTCACCCAAATGGCATTGTGGTGGAATCATTGAGAAATATAAAAACAAAGACCAATTCAGAATACCAAAAAATAGCCCATTGCGTCATTAATGCCATTGACCCATGTGTGGGCTATGAGTTGAGGGTCAGTTAATGCACGAGATGTCATTGTGCGAAGGCATACTGCAAGTGCTTGAAACAGAAGCAAGCACAAAAAAATTTAAAAAAGTAAAAACCGTGTGGTTAGAAATAGGTGAGTTATCGAGTGTTGAGATTGAGGCGTTGAAATTTAGTTTTGATGTGGTCATGAAAAACAGCATTGCAAAGGATGCAAAACTAGAAATAATCAGAGTAGCGGGTTCGGCATGGTGTATGCAATGCAGTGAACCAGTCAAGATAAAAAAGCGATTTGATGAATGCCCACAATGTGGCAGTTCACAATTGCAAGTTACAGGTGGAACAGAAATGAAAATTAAAGAATTAGAGGTAGAATAATGTGTACAGTATGCGGATGCAGTGAAGGCGAAAGTAGAGTAGAAGGTGTGGCGGTTAATGACCATAAACACGAACACAGTCATGCACATGAGCATAATGGCGATGAGCATCATTACGGACATGGTCCAGCTCATGCCCATGCACCAGGCATGAGCCAATCAAGAATGGTGCAAATTGAACAAGATATTTTAGGAAAGAATAACGAATATGCACAAAACAACAAAAGCATGTTAGCAGCCAAAGGAATTTTATCATTAAATTTAGTTTCGTCTCCCGGGTCTGGAAAAACAACTTTATTAACCCGAACATTAACCGACTTAAAAGATGATTTGCCGATGGTGGTAATTGAGGGCGATCAAGAAACCTCTAACGATGCTGATAAAATACGGGCTACAGGTGCCAAAGCGATTCAAATTAATACAGGCAAAGGATGCCACTTGGATGCACACCAAGTTGGTCATGCGATTGAACATTTAGACCCAGATGATACTTCGGTATTATTTATTGAAAATGTTGGTAACCTTGTCTGTCCCGCGGCATTTGATTTAGGCGAAGCACACAAAGTGGCAATATTGTCTGTTACAGAGGGCGAGGATAAACCGATTAAATATCCAGATATGTTTTATGCAGCAGATTTATTGTTATTAAATAAAATCGATTTATTGCCATATTTGGATTTTGATATAGAAAAGTGTATAGAGTATGCCAAAAAGGTCAATCCAAGTATTCAAATCTTAAAAGTTTCGGCAACAACAGGTGAAGGCATGGATGATTGGTACCAATGGATAAAACTATCTCGTCAAAGTCGACTAATTGGTTTTAAAAAACAGGCATAAAGAGAAATTTTTATGAAAAAGACACTGCCCAGTATTTTAATTGTGATGGATGATAAAGATGCTATTGCGGCATTTGAAGCGATTCTATCGAATCAATTTGAAGTCTTTAGTGCTTTAGATGTTGAACAAGCACATGAGATTTTACAACAGCAATGGATACAAGTTTTACTCAGTGCACAACGAATGCCAGAGGTCAGAGGACTGGATTTTTGTCAACAAGTGCGTGCACAACACCCTGATGTTATACGCATTATGATAACTGATTATGCTGCCAGTGATATTGTAACCAATGCCATAAAAAACAAAGATATATTTCAATACATCTGCAAGCCATGGCATAAAAATGAAATCATAGGCAAATTAAACAATGCCATTGAGTTTTTTGAGTTGCAGCGAAAAAATGAACAGTTAAAAATAGAACTACAACTAAAGCCCGACAATATTGAACAAACCATGTTAGCTAAACGGCAAATATTACAAACACGTCTTGATTGGGACATGGGCATAATCCGCAGTCCAGAAAGTCCAGTTAATCGCATTTGTAACCTAATCCGTAATATTGCCGCCTTTGATGTGCATATCTTACTCATTGGTGAGTCAGGCACCGACAAAGGTTCTTATGCCCGTGCTATTCACGATAACTCTTTGCGACAAAAGGAGCCATTTGTCACCCAAAATTGTGCTGGTTTAGATGATGAAATATTAGAGCGACAATTATTTGGTTATAAAAACGGTGCTTTTGTTGGTGCAAAAAAAGACAAGGTTGGCTTGTTGGCAGAAGCCAATGGTGGCACAATTTATTTGAATGAGATTGATGAAACCTCCACTGCTTTTCAGTTAAAGTTATTACAAGTTTTGCTTGATGGCGAGGTTTATCAGATAGGCTCAAGTCGCCCAACTCCAATAAATATTCGAGTAGTGGCAGCAACCGACCATGACTTGGATGAAAAATTGACCAATGGAACCTTTAGACGTGATTTATTTTATCGCATAGCAACCTTTGATATTCATATTCCGCCACTAAGAAAACGTCAGCAGGATATCGTGCCAATAGCGATAACTTTATTAAATCAGAACATGGAACTTTTGGGTAAAAAAGTAAAGGGCATAAGTGATGAGACGCTCAATATTTTTAAAAGCTATACATGGCCTGGCAATATTGTTGAAATGAACAATGAAGTGAAACGAATGCTGGTTTTGGGTCAAGAAGGTTATTTGGGTTCAGACTTAATTTCGCGGCATATTTTACATGCAACCCCACAAGAATCTAAAAATGACATGGATTATGTGGTTAATGCCGAAGGTTCGCTGAAACAACGCCTGGAGTCCTTGGAAACTGTGGTGGTCAAAGAAACCTTAATTAAATGCCGCTGGAACCAAACCAAAGCAGCCCAAGAGCTGGGTTTGTCACGGGTTGGTTTACGCAATAAAATTGAGCGTTATGGTTTAGAAAAAAATACCAAAATCATAGATATGCAAGAAGCCACTAAAGAGCAAAAACTATGACAGCAGGTAGGAAAACAGGACAAAGAATACGTGTCAAAGGCTTGGTGCAAGGTGTTGGTTTTCGCCCTACGGTTTGGATAATTGCCAACAAACAAAAACTCAAAGGAGCTGTCTTGAATGACGGACAAGGGGTTTTGATTGAATTGTTTGGTAAGGACAATGAAATCGCCACTTTTATTCAATCGCTCAAAGACCAATGCCCGCCATTGGCACGAATTGATAACATTGAGTCAGAAGATTTTCAAGCAAATCCACCAAGTGATTTTACCATTGTTGCCAGCCATGCCACAGCCGCACAAACGGGTATTGTGCCAGATGCTGCGACTTGTGAAGTGTGTGCTAATGAAACTTTGGATAAAAGCAACCGCCGTTATCGTTATCCATTTACCAACTGCACGCATTGTGGCCCAAGGCTTACTATCATAAAAGCCATTCCCTATGACCGCAAAAACACCTCAATGGCTCCTTTCATCTTGTGTGATAACTGCCAGAGTGAATACGACTATCCTGCTGACAGAAGATTTCATGCGCAACCAAACGCTTGTCCAAAGTGCGGTCCTGAAATTTGGTTAGAGCCAGCTATTGAACAAACAGATACGATTAAAGTAACAGTTAAACTATTAAAGAAAGGCAAAATCATTGCCATCAAAGGCATCGGTGGCTTTCATTTGGCGTGCGATGCCAGCAATCAACAAGCCGTAAAAGCATTAAGGCAAAGAAAAAAACGCAACGCCAAGCCATTTGCATTGATGGCACGAGATATAACAGTCATCGAAAAATACGCAGATATTAATAAACAAGAAAAACAA